>NZ_KV836137.1:0-154180 GCF_001838255.1 Corynebacterium sp. HMSC073B01
GAGGGTGTGGGAGAGTAGGTCGCCGCCGGCATAAATAATTGTTGGTGGGTCGTGGTTGCTATTTCCCCGTGTGTGGGGTGGTGGCCGCGGCCCGCTTTTGTTTTACCCACAAGCAAACAACATAAACTAGCGTAAGTGTTTTAACGCTGTATCTTTTTGTCGGCATGTTTATTCCCATACAGCACTCTTGGTCGGCGCCGTTTTAATTGCCTGAACCAGTCAGCTGTATCTTGGAAATCATGCGAGTGGGAATCGTGACTGGAGCATCTCGGGGCATAGGTGCCGTCTTCGCCGATAGGCTCGGGCAGCTACGTCCAGACCTAGATGAAATCTGGTGTATCTCTCGTAGCTACAACGATGATTCTTCCAGCGAGGCCGCTGAACACTCTAGGACCCAAGGTTCGCGTCTTCGATATCTTCGTCTAGACCAGTCCGATGATGATTTTGGCGATAAGCTCCGGAATCGTGTTGAGCGCCATCACGCGACGATAGTTTATTTAATCCTCAATGCCGCGTACGCGAATTATGGCGATGTTAATACCCAGGACTTTTCGCGGGCTGATCAAATGATACAGACGAATATTCGCGGAACGGTCGCAGCGGTTTACTCTCTAAACGATTTATTCGAAGAGGATGGCCACATTATTCTGGTTTCGTCGATCTCGGCTGTAGCACCAACTCCAGGGATCGCGGTGTACACAGCATCGAAAGCGTTTATTCGGCATTGGGGTATCAGCCTTAGGGATGAATTAAGGCCTAATGGTGTAACTGTAACTATTTGCTACCCGGGAAAGGTTAAGACCAAGGCGCTCCGGGACGTCGTGAAGCAGGCGAAGTCGGTGAAGTTGCGTCTTATGCCTGAGCAGAATCTCAGTTATCTGGTGGAGCGCACGTTACGTGCAGCGGAGAGCGGCCGAGCGGAGGTCGCACCCGGTCTATATGGTCTGGTGATGGCTCTATTTAAGGCTGTGCCGAAACGTGTTGTGGCTCGACTGGCGCGGTTAGTTTGAGGCCCTCTAGTTTCGCGGTATCAAACTTTCGTTTAACCCCCTGGGTTTAGTCCATTTAGCAGCCAGTATTATCTGAGTAGGCTACGAAGTATGCGTAAGTTATTCACAGCCGCTTCGGTCTATCTCGGTCTTGGTCTATTTTCTGGCGTTTTCTATCGTGAATTTACCCGTGCAATGGATTTTGGCGATAAAACGCAGCTCAATACGCTGCACACGCATTTCCTTGTCCTTGGCACGATCTTTTTCTTGGTTGCGCTGGCATTGGATGGTCAATTCAATATTTCAGCTGTCAAGGGCTTTGATCGCTGGTTCATTGTTCAGAATGTCGGCATTGTTTGGACGATCGGCATGATGGTGGCAAACGGTATCGTCCACGTTGTTTCAGGCCCGGAGGCCTGGGGTCCGATGTACTCGGGAATTGCAGGACTCGGCCACATTATCCTGACGGTTGGCTTTGTGTGGTTCTTTATGCTTCTCAATAAGGCGCTGAAGAATCGTGAACGCGTGGATCGCAAGGCCAACGCAGCCGTATAAATTTCCAGCGGAAATGCGTGAGTCGGATAGCTGATTCGGCCTAGGTAATAAGGCGAAATAAAACCCCGTGCAGAAACTATATCTGCACGGGGCGCTTTCATATAGCGGCGGCTATTCGTCTGCGATAGCGGCCAGAGGTGGGGTCTTCGCGGCCTTCTGACCAGGTCCGAGAGCAGCAATAACGCCTACAATCGCAGACCCAAGCAGCATGAGAACAACCTGCAGCCACGGTACCGCAATAGTATTCAGGCCCTCATCCTTCAGCACGGTCAGCAGTGACCAGCCAAGGAACAAGCCGAGGACAATACCCACGACTGCGCCGAAAATGGAGATTTCCACAGATTCCAGGCGAATCATCCGGCGAATCCCCGAGCGCTGCAGGCCGACGGCTCGAAGCATGCCAATCTCCTGGCGGCGCTCGACAACTGAGAGCGCGACAGTATTGATAATTCCCAGAATCGAAATGATGACCGCCAGTGCCAGCAGTGCGTACACGATTCCCAGCATGACATCGATAGAGGCATTAGCCAGGCCCGCAAACTCCTTGGCAGTCATCACTTGTACTACGAGGTAGTCCGCAACGGCGTCGCTAAGCTTTTGCTTCATTTTATCCACGGCGCCGCTGTCTGCCGCGATGGAATCGGAGACATCGACGTAGGTCTGGAACGGTAAGACAAGCCTGCTGTTGATGTGCTCATGGATGGCAGCATCGGAAATGATGATGGACTGACCGGGATCGCCAGTGTCGGCAAAGATACCGGTGATGGGGAGCTGCGCGACACCACTCTTGGCAATTACTGCGAGTTCAGTGCCAATTTGCCATCGGTTCTTCTGCGCTGTTGATTCGTTGATGACAATGCCCGCCTCCGGCTTCGCCAGATCGAGGGAGCCCTGGATGGCGCGGGTACCGTACCACTTGGCAACGTCACTATTGAAAACGGATGCGTTGCCTCCTTCTGGTCCGCCTTCGAGTTGTTCGGGCATGGAGTCCATCATCGTGGCGGCTTCTTCAGGTGGGATCACCAGCAGTGCACCAATCGACAACGTTGCGGTGTCTTCGACACCATCGATATCCTTCACCGCGTCCTCGACACCAAGAGGCAGGGCCGAATGCGCAGTCAGAGGCGGTGAGAGCACGAAGTCAGCCGTCAGATTGGTCTCTGACCACTCATTGACCGCTTCCTTCATGGACACGCCGAACATGCCAATCACAGTCACCAGCGCAAGTCCGAGCGTCAGTGCAAACGATGTGGTTCCCGTTCTGCGCGGATTGCGGTGAGAGTTCGTTGCCGCAAGCTTGCCGACGGTTCCAAAAGGCGCACCTACGACGCGCCCCAGTCCTCCGATCAGAGGCATGGACAGCGCAGGGCCGACAAGCCAGACGGAGGCTACGGCCATCACCGCACCGACACCAACGAAGATGGCGCGAATCTTGGTTTCCGCGTCGTTCCACTGCAATGCCCAGGCAATGATTGCAATAGCGGCGGATGCCAGCACTGCGCCGGTCCACGTCCGAGCACTGAGACTATTGCTGGGTGTTTGGTCCCCAGAGCGCATGGCTTCTACGGGAGGGACTGCGCCAGCGCGGGCCGCCGGTGTCCAGGCGGCAATCATGGTAATTACCACGCCGACAATGAGAGGCACGATAACCGCAACCGGTTCGAATGTCAGGCCGTCGCCGGGCATGGAGATACTCATGGCATCGAGAAGCATGAATAGCCCCTGGCTCAGCCCAAACCCCGTGATTACACCTAGTGCAGAACCGATGAGGCCAACAATGAATGCCTCCAAGAGGACGGACGCAGTGAGCTGTCGTCGTGAAGCACCGAGGGCGCGGAGGAGAGCGAATTCCTTCATGCGCTGAGTGACCAGCATGGTGAAGGTATTGGAGATGATGAAGATGCCGACCAGCAGACCGATGAGCCCGAAAGCGATGAGGAAGTAGTTAACAAAGCTTAAGGCGGAGGAGACACGTTCGGAAGCCTCGTCGGCGAGCTTAGAGCCGGCCTCTACCTTGAGGTCGGGGAACGCAGCCGCGACGTCACGGGTGAGTGCGGCGGCGTCGGTGGTGGAATCGGCAGCGAGGGTGAACATGTCCGCATGTCCGTCTTCGCCGTAGAGCTCGCGCCACTGATTCTGGGTGAAGAAGACCGCGAGGTAGCCAGTTTCGTCGATGGAGGTATCAGCGATGCCGACGACCTTCACCGTCGCCCGATCGAGGCGGGTGGCCACCTTGATTTCAGTGCCGACGTGGAGGTTGCCGAGTTTGGCGGTGGCGGAGTTGACGACCACCTCACCTGGTGCTTCCGGTGCGTGCCCCTCGGTAATTGTGACTTTGTTGCCCACCGCTTCGGCCGCTGGATAGTAGGGAAGGCCCATCGATGGCGAACCATTGGTCTGAATCGGCTTGCCATCGGCTCCCGTGGCCGTAATGCTGTTGTTGGGATTGCCGATGTTGAGGGCGTGCACCCCAGGGAAGTTCTCTACCTTCTGTTCAGTTTCTTTGGTGAGCGCACCGGGATTGTCAGCAGGGGCCGTCACCACCACGTCGACACCGTCATAAGCGGTACTCATTGCGCCCTTAAAGGCCTTGTCCAGCGATGATGTGAACACAAATGCGCCGGTGATGAAGGCCGTGCCCAGCACGACCGAAATAATTGTGAGCACGAGGCGCAACTTGTGTGAGGTGATGTTGCGCCAGGCGACGCGGCTCAGCGTGGAAGACGATGATGCCATGGGGGAGATGACCTGCCTTCCTAAAGATTCTCAATATCTGCCATGCGCGCCAAGATATCGGCGGGCGTGGGATTGCGAAGCTCGTCAACCACGCGGCCATCCGCGAGGAACACAACACGGTCTGCGTAGGACGCGGCGGTGGCATCATGCGTCACAATGACGACGGTTTGGCCGATGTCATCAACCGCATCGCGGAGAATCGTCAATACCTCACGAGATGAGTTCGAGTCCAAGTTGCCCGTCGGCTCATCGCCAAAGATGATCTCCGGCCGGCTGACAATGGCACGCGCACAGGCGACACGCTGCTGCTGGCCACCGGACAGTTCCGAGGGGCGGTGCGTAAGCCGTTCTTTAAGCCCGAGGCGCGTGGTGATTTCCTCGAACCACTGCTTATCCACCTTCCGACCAGCGATATTGATAGGCAGGGTGATGTTCTCTGCCGCCGTCAACGTCGGCACCAGGTTGAAGGACTGGAACACAAAGCCCAGGCGATCACGCCGCAGCGCCGTGATTTCCTTGTCCGACAGCTTCGACAGATCCGTCGTGCCGATGTACGCGCTTCCCGACGTCGCGGAGTCCAAACCGGCCATGCAGTGCATCAATGTCGACTTACCGGACCCGGACGGGCCCATAATCGCGGTGAACTCACCAGCGGCAAAAGAGATATCGACATGGTCCAGTGCAGTAACAGCGGCATTGCCGACACCGTACTTCTTGGTGAGCCTCTCAGCGTAGGCCGCCGCTGGTGGGGCGGGATGCTCCAAAGAAGATTCAGCGGATGATTTAGCGGATTGTTGTGCATGCTTGGCAGACATGGGGGAGGGGGTTCTCTTCTAATTAGATTTGATCAACGGCGAATTAATATCCGGCAGCGAAAGCGGATTGAAAACGCTGCGGCGGGAATGGAACGTTCGTTGTTCACCAGTCACGGGGTCAGCGAAACTCATTTCTACACAGACCAGGTGCAGGGGCTCCGAGGTATTCTCGGCCTCCAGCGGCAGAATCTCCGGGTAGTACTGGTCGCCCAGGATGGGAAAGCCCAGCTCACTCAAGTGCAGCCGCAGCTGATGAGTGCGTCCGGTGATGGGTTTCAATTGCCACAGCGCAACGCGACCACTGTCGGCAGCGAGGCCGTCGGCGTCCGAAGGCACGTCGACAAGCGAAATGTGCTCGATGATGGTGTGGGCGTTTGGCTCGCCCTCGAGAGTATAAGCCTGCATCTGGCCAGCAACTTTGTGCTGTCGTGTGCGCAACTCCAGCGGGGTCTCGGGCAGGGCTTCGCTGGTCGCGCCAGCGATGGGTGTGGGCGATGTCAGCGCGTGATAGCGCTTAGTGACTTCCCCAGATGCGAAAAGCCCCTGGTAGGCGCCACGAACTTCGCGCCGGGCGGTAAAGATGAGCAACCCCGACGTCAGTCTGTCGAGGCGATGCGCGGGAACCAACTCCGGATTTCCCAGCTCCCGCCGCAGGCGTACGACAGCGGTTTCCGTGATGTGTCGGCCGCGTGGCATCGTTGCCAAAAACGACGGCTTGTCGACGACCACAAGGTTGTCATCTTGAAAGACAATCGGCATCGGCCCCGCGATTGTGCGCTCCGGTGCCGGGGTGCGGTAAAACCACATTTCCGCGCCGGGCTTCACCATGTCATCCGGACTGTACGGCACTGAGTTGGCGCGAACGACGAGCCCATCTGCAAAGCGTTTAGCCACGGCCGCTTCATCATCGTCCGGGTGGCGATGGGTTTGACCTGCGATAGCGCCTGCGAGCAGATCCCACGCACGGGTGGGGGCATCGCCACGACGCCCGGGAGCGGCGATGCGGGATGGGTTGAGCCCATCGCGAATGGGCAGTGGCATGCGACGCATACGGCTGACTTTAACAGGTGCCCCGGATTCATCTGGCCGACAAGCGGAGCTGCTGTGACATGGCGGTGTTGGTATCGCCCCTAATGGCGTAGGTGGACAACATTCTGCCCTGTCGGTCGCAACATAATGGGGGTAGGGTGGAGGTGAAAGTAATAAAAAGGTTGGCTCGGAAGAGTTGACTAAATAGCAAAGCTTGTCCATTAAAATGGCGTCCAAGCAGGTGCGATAGGTGTAGCTGCGTTGCGGTCGGGCCGCGGAGAGCCAATTTTTATGGATCGCATAATAAGGAGGCAATCAATGCCAAGGCAGAACATCATTGTGTGCGCGGTCGATGGCTCGGAGGCATCCAAGACCGCCGTCAAGTGGGCCGCTAACACCGCAGTGAAGCGCGGTGAGCCACTCCGTCTGGTCAGCAGCTACTCCATGCCACAGTTCCTCTACGCAGAGGGCATGGTTCCGCCGCAGGAGCTTTACGACGATCTTGAGGCCGAAACCCTGGAGAAGATTAACGAGGCCAAGAAGATTGCCCTCGACTTCGCACCGTCGGTAGATGTCAGCCACCAGATTGAAGAGGGCAGCCCGATTGACATGCTGCTCGACCTGTCTGAGCAGGCAACCATGGTGGTTATGGGCTCTCGCGGTCTGGGTGGGCTCTCTGGCATGGTCATGGGTTCGGTTTCCGCCGCTGTTGTTTCCCACGCATCGTGCCCGGTTGTTGTTGTCCGCGAGGACAACCTGGTAACCGATGAGACCAAGTACGGCCCGGTCGTTGTCGGCGTCGATGGCTCCGATATTTCCGAAAAGGCAACGGAGTACGCATTCCGTGAGGCCGATGCCCGTGGTGCAGAGCTGATTGCAGTTCACACCTGGATGGACATGCAGGTACAGGCTTCCCTGGCCGGTCTTTCTGCAGCTCAGAGCCAGTGGCAGGTTGTGGAAGAGGAGCAGAAGGCTCTGCTCGGCCACCGCCTGGAGAAGTACGCTAAGAAGTACCCGGACGTGGCCATCAAGAAGGTTGTTACCCGCGACCGTCCGGTTCGTGCTCTGGCTGATGCCTCGGAAGGCTCGCAGCTGCTGGTCGTCGGCAGCCACGGCCGCGGAGGCTTCAAGGGCATGCTGCTCGGCTCCACCTCGCGTGCACTCCTGCAGGCGGCTGCTTGCCCGATGATGGTCGTCCGCCCGGAGACTGACGCCTAAAGCGCGCTTCGAGGAGGCTGAGAAAAGACGCCGGTGCCGGTCGTCGAGACGCGTTTAGCGCCGAGAGTGGAAACCGTTACCGAATATTTATAAGTAGAACCTAGCCGGTTTCTGACATGTCTCGGAGACCGGCTTCGGTATATTTAAATGAGGCCTCTCGCCTGCATAAACCCCGTTTTCATGCAGAAAGTACAGATTCTATAAGGGTTTTCCTGTGGTTATCCGACTGTTATCTCGCTAGTTTCCCAGTGGCCGAAATGGCCTGATAGTGCTTGCAGTAGGTGCAAGATATTTTGGAAAGCCTTATAGTTGAGTCAGAACGATTTCGGAAAGGAATATCTATCATGAACGAGATTCTTCTTGCTGCCTCCTTTAGCCCCTCTCTGGGCTTCTTCGGCTGGATTATCATCGGTGGCCTTGCCGGTTGGATTGGTTCCAAGATTATGGGCACCGATGCTTCGATGGGCGTCGTCCTGAATATCGTCGTCGGTATTGTCGGTGGCTTCCTCGGCGGTTGGCTGCTCACCCTGTTCGGCGTTGATGTCGCCGGTGGTGGAATGATCTTCAGCTTCCTTACGTGTCTGCTCGGCGCCGTGATTTTGCTGTGGATTGTCGGCCTGGTTCAGAAGCGTAAGTAAACCAAGAAAACAACCAAGAAAAACAGCACAGCTCAGCACAAAGCGTCGTAACGCTGCTATCTACTGGATAGTGAGCTAGAGCGCGGGGCATCTCATTAACATTGAGATGCCCTTTTTGTTGTGCGGTTGTCGTGAAGTTGGCGTTCTGCGGTTGTCGCGACATCTGTTGGGGGCAGTAATCATCGCACGCTAAAGTAGGACTAGAGGCTGAAAGACTGACTAGTTTGTTCTTTTACAAAATCACAGTCGCAGATGCGCCTACAATGGAATATCACAAACTATAAACGCCCTGCTCAGTGTTGCGAAAGCAATGACGCGAACGCCGATATTTGCGAGTAAGCAGCTGTTATAACGGGGTGTGACTTTGGAAGGACGAGAGGTACTGCCGTGGCAGAAGCGACAACGGGCAAGGGCGCAAAAGGCGGCCGCGCTTCCTCTCGCCGTCGTAACCGCCCCAGTCCGCGGGAGCGCCTCCTGACATCAGCGACAGCTCTGTTTACAACGGAAGGCATCCGCGTTGTCGGCATTGACCGCATCCTGCGGGAAGCTGATGTCGCCAAAGCCAGCCTGTACTCGTTGTTTGGATCCAAGGACAAGCTGGTCATCGCGTATCTGCAAGACCTCGATGCCAAATGGCGGGAGGCTTGGGAGCAGCGAGTGGCCTCGTTGGATACCCCGGCGGAGAAGATTCTCGCTTTCTTCGATCAGTGTATTGCGGAGCAGCCGGCAATCGACTTCCGTGGTTCACACTTCCAGAATGCGGCTAGTGAATATCCGCGGCCGGAAACGGAGTCGGAGCAGGACATCCGCCAGGCCGCAGCCGATCACCGCTCCTGGGTTTGGCAACAGCTACACACGCTGCTGACTGAAAATGAATCTAGTATGCCGTCTGCTCACGCAAATATGCTGTTGCTCTACCTCGACGGCGGCCTCGCGGGTGCCAAGATGTCCAAGGATCTGAACCCGCTGCAGATGGCGCGCGACCTGGCCCGTGACTTGGTCACGTAAATACCTAATTCCCTTTTTAACGCGCCCTAGTTCTCGCCTTTTGCTCACGGGCTAATCCCGGAAGCGTTTCCAGTCCGACTCCTTTGAGCCGGTGGCTTTCTTAACCATATTCTTCGTATTCTGGCCGAGCAGCATTCCCAGGTTCTTTGCAATCAGAATTGGTTTCGGCCGCTTCTGCGCCTTTTGTGCTTTCTCGGCTTGTCGTTTCATGTCTGCCCGCACTTTAGCCAGGCCGGGAAGCGGCGGAACTATACCCGAGGAAATCTTCATATCCTGCGTCAGGGACGGCAAATTGTCCTGAGCGCCAGGCCTCATCTGGGTCACCATGTAGCGAACCTTCGCAATTTTCAAAGCCTGGGCATATTCTTCGTCCTGCTTTGCTTTACGACGGTCCCGCGATTCCTTCTCAATAGCGGCATATTCGCTCTTATACTGCTTTATTTTCCACGGAGCGAATGCGGATTTGATATAAAAGCGACGCTTGGCCTGCTTTAACTTCTTCTTTTCTTCCCGCTCCGATTCGTATTCACCCTTTTGGTGGTTTTGAAGAGTTCGGAAATCGTCCGTGAGTGGGTAGGTCTTTTCTACATAGCGGGTGAGAATAATATTTTGGGTCAGTGTCCAGAAGTTATTGGTGACCCAGTAGACAATTAGAGCCACAGGTGTTGGGCCAAAGAACCCCGCGAAGAGGATCATCAGCGGTGCGTAGATAAGCATTACGCGCATGAATTTGCTGAGGAATACACTGACGCTATTGGAATAGTCGAGAGTGCGCTGCAACCGGCGGTAGGAAATGACCAAGTTAAAACCGGTGAAAATGGCCGCTGCCACGATGCCGATAATGCAGAAAGCTAACAGCGAATCATGATTGCCCCCAAGGATTTGTAGTTGCTCCGGGTCCATGCGCAGATACGCGGGTAGAGGCTGCCCCAAGAATGTCGCGCTCAGAAAGTCGGAAATCTCATCCTTAGAGATGAATCCGACATTATGAGACGCAGGCAGTCCAGGCCCCTCAGACGCCCGCAGCATGTGCCTCAGCATGCGAACAAGGCCCATAATCACGGGAATCTGGACGAAGAGGGGCGCCAGCATTACGGAGGTCTTAATACCTTCGGCTTTGCGCATTTCCTTGCTGGCAAAGTTTACGTATTGTGGCGAGTTCGGCTCGATGCTCCTGCGGTAGCGCTCCTTGAGTATAAAAAGCTGCGGCCGTAGGTTGGCCGTCTTGCGCGCCGAGATAAATTGCTGGAACGCGAGAAACGCCAGAGCGCCACGCACCGTAAACACCAGCAGGAAGAGAGAAAGCGTCCAGGACAGAGAAGATGGCAGGTGAAACACTGAGGCCAGTAAAAGGTGCCACGCCTTAAGGACAAACGAGACCAGCCAAACAAATGGTTCCAAAATAACCACGGGCCGACTCCTCCATGTCAAGGATAAGAAAAGTAAGACAACCGGATTAGGCCGGTGTGCCAATTCCAGCCGCTATCCTAGCGACTCGAATCACCTGCCCCAACTTTAAAACAGGGCCCCGCTGTGGCGGGACCCTGTCTTTAAGATAGTGAAGCTGGATGACATCCAGTGGAAGGCAAACGAACCTGGGTGAGAACTAGTTAGCGCTCTCGTACTTTTCAATAATGTGCTTTGGCAGCGCACCGCGGTCTGCAACATCCATGCCATTCTCTCGTGCCCACTGGCGAATCTTGCGATTGCGATCACGGGCCTCAGCGGCATTGGGATTAGCGGAAGAGCGCTTACGCGGAGCTACAACCGTGCTGTGATCAATAGAAGCGTTCGCAATATACGGTTCTAATACCTGCTCGAACTTCTCAGCATTTTCCTGAGAGAGGTCGAGAATGTAGTTCTTACCGCGGAAAGAGAAACGAACGACTTGGTGATCTGCGGAATCAAGCGGAGTCCCATCAAGGTCGTCGATGTACTGAATTAGTTCGCGGCGTGCCATAGAATCCCTGCCTAAGCTTGGTGCTGAACTTGTAATAATGAAGAAGGCTTACGGTGAAACTTCAATACGGTGAAATTTCAAATTAATATCAAGCCCTGTTTTCTTTCCCTCACAGTATAAGTGCAAAGAAATTTAATGTCTATTGACGATAATTGAGTTAGATTGTGCAACTTATATCGAATACATGGTTTGTTAATAATTCGATTAATTGTGCACAAGAACTTGGGGTAATAAAAAGACGGCCCTGCATGTTGTGCAGGGCCGTCGTGAACAGCAACTACGCTACTGAGAGCGCAATGCGGGGTGCGCTCTCAGTGGTCGTCGGAAAGCGAAAGGATGAGAAGGCGCTTAAGCCTGGGTCATGCCCTGACCAGGCTTGCCTCGGTAGGTAGCGGCGACGAAAAGTGGCTGGTTCGGTTCTTCCTTGACCTCGACGAGGCGGTACTCAGAGGTAACGTCCTCGCGGCCGAAGTAGACAGCGGTGTAGCCGTGGCGGTCGAACTCGAGGTAGTTGACGTACGGGTTCGCAGCCTTGAGTCCAGCGGTAGCAGCCAAGGAAATCGGGTTGTCCTGCGGCAGCTTCACAATGTCATCGATGTTCGGGGCGCTGACGGAAGTACAGACAATCTCAATGGCGGCGATACCGGCACTCGGGTACTGGCCCGGGACCTTCGGTACGTTGCAGTTCCAGGAGGAGTGAATATCGCCGGTGAGGAAGACAACGTTGTCGTAGCCCTCCTTACCCATGATGTCGATCAGCTTACGACGCTCAGCAGCGTAGCCATCCCACTGATCCAAGTTGTACGGCAGGCCGTCCTGAGGCAAGCTCAGCAGCTCAGTGACAGCGTGAGTGGCCTCCGGATCCAGCGGCGGAACCAGCACTGGAGTGAACATGACGGAGTTGCCCACGACACGCCACTTTGCGCTCGAGGAACGCCACTGGCCGAGCAGGTAATTGAACTGCTCAGAGCCGAGCATGGAGCGACTCTCATCATCGGTCTCGCCAGCGCGGATGAACTTCAGCTGCTGGTCACGGTAGGTGCGCAGGTCCAGCATGGTCAGGTCGGCGAGATCGCCGAAACGGAAGCTGCGGTAGAGCTTGCCGCCCTGGGAGAAGGGGACAGCGCGAACCGGCAGCCACTCCAGGTAAGCCTGGATAGCGGCGTCGCGGCGGGCAACGTAGTCGCCTTCGGTCTCCGGGTCGTGGTTCTCAGCGCCACTGTGCCAATCATCGTTGGCGACCTCGTGGTCATCCCAGGTCACAATCCACGGCTTTGCGCGGTGAGCTTCCTGCAGGTCCGCATCGGTGCGGTAGGTGGCGTAGCGCAGGCGGTAGTCAGCGAGAGAAATAATCTCGTGAGCCGGCTTGTGGTCACGAACCGGGCCCTTGCCGGAGTAGCCACCGGCCTCGTACTCGTAGATGTAGTCACCGACACACATAATGATGTCGATGCGGTCATTTTCCGCCATATCGCGGTAAGCGGAGAAGAAGCCACTTTCCCAGTTAGCGCAGGAGGTCAGCGCGATGCCCAGGTGATCTGGCGAGGAGTTCACCGGCGGCGCAGTGCGAGTCTGGCCAATCGGGGAAACCTGGCCCGCGTGATTACCAGCGGTGACGGTAAAGCGGTAGAAGTAGTAGGAATTAGCGGAGAGACCCTTGACATCGATCTTGACGGTGTTGTCAGCATCCGGGTCGGTGTTCAGGGCACCAGAGGCAACGATGTTGCCGAAGCCCTCATCAGAAGCGACTTCCCACTTCAGTGCAACAGGGCGGCCCTGGTTTGCACCTGCGGTGTCGCCAGGGTGCGATGTCACACGAGTCCAGATAAGAACGGAGTCCGGCAGTGGATCGCCAGAGGCCACACCGTGTTGGAAGACCTGAAAACCACCAGAACCGCCAGCATTAGCTGAGGACTGCGACTCAGGATTGGCCCCCGCACTAGTAGCGGTCGCCAGGCCGATGGCGCCAGCAGCAGCACCGGTAGCGCCGGCACGCAGTACGGCACGACGAGTAGGGGTGAATGGCTTTTGGGCTGTTGCGTCGCTGTTCGAGACTGCGCCGTTCAGATCCGAGGCTGCAGTCTGAGATTTATCTGAAGATGGCATAGCCCTCATTACAGTAGTTCTCAGTCCGTAGCGCCATCGGAGGGAGAAAATAGCCCGATACGGGGGTACTAAGAGCGAAAGCGCGACTATTGCTGCTCAACAACAGTCGCGCTTAGTTCGACGAATCTCGGCGAGTGGCCTTAACCCGAAGCGGCCAGGTTTACGCGCCCAGCTCCGAAATGATCTGGCGATCCAGAGAATCCAGCTCTGCGGTAATGGAGTGGTGTGCGCGACGACGCTGCTCCGGGGTCATCTTCTCGGCAGTGTTAATGGCGTCAGTCATGACATCCAGACGCGAGTTGGCGTCCTTGATAAAACCATCGGTACCCTTGACACCCGACTTACGCAGCTCTGTCAGTGAACCACGAGTGGCCTCAATGCGGGCCAGCAGCGGCGCACCGTGCCCCTGGTAACGAGCGGCATCATTAGCGGAAACACCGAACTTCTGCGCGGCCGAAGAGTGTTCACGGCGCTGAATGGCAGTGATGGCGCGGTAGGCCAGCGGAACCAGCACCGGTACCAGCAGGCGTGCGCCACCGATCCACGACTTTGCCTTGTCCTTGTTGAAGCCCTGGCTGCGCTGCTGTTGCAGGATCTTCTCGGCCATCTTGGTCTGGTGGCGCTGCTTGGCGGCCAGCGCCTTCTTCTCGTCCTTGGCACTCGCCTTGCGGATCTTCTCCGCGCGCTTCAGAGCACGGTTTTCCAGCTTGAGTTCCTTCTTACCGAGCTTTTCCTCAGAACGAACGCGGCCAGCGGCCTCCTTCAGCTCCAGCTTGTGTTGGTGCTTCTGGTCGCGCTTAGCGGCCTTGACTTCAGCCTTATGTGCCTTGCGATTAAGTCGAGCTGCGTGGCGAGCCTCTTCCTTAGCCTTCGCCTTGGCAGCCTTCACCTGCTTGGCGGTTTCGCGCCGACGCTCACGGATGTCACCCAAGAAGCTCATTTTTTCCTTCGCCTAGTTGCTCGCAGATAGTCCCTCCGGAAAAGTGGGGCGGAAAACCCGTAAACCCCACCGCGCCGGAGTGCGCTTGCCAGATGCAGTGGCTGCATCACGATTCTTGCTATCCAAGCTTAACGTGAAACTTCCTACCGAGTGGCGATACGCTAATTCTCATTGTGACTGATTCATCCGTTTCGCGCCCGCTTCTCCACGCGAGCGACCTCATCGGCTGCCGCTACCGGCTGAGCCTCGACCTCCGCGAGGGGCGGCTAGTCGAACCTGCTTCTCACCATGAGCACCGCTTGCCGACGTCCATCGCGTCCATCCCCGGCCTGTACACAGTGGCCTCGGGACCGGACGCTCACCTGGATACCCTTGAGGCCATCGCCCGCGGAGAAAGCGTCATCACCGGTGGCGTGCTCATGCATGAGCGTCCGATTCCCGGTGGGGTGTACTCGGGAATCGACGAGATTTGCCACCCCGATCTGCTGGTCAAGGTCGATGATTCACCACAGACGACCTCCCCGACGTATATGCCGGTCCTGGTTGTCACACGGCACCTGCTCTCTGCGCGCAAACCGGGCCGGCGGCGTAAGCCGTCGTCAAGCAATGTGGCGCGTGCGGCGGCGATGCAGGTGCGACTGCTGGGCGTTGACCGGCTCGGGCGTGATGGCGTGATGGGACGGACCCTGCGTCAGGCGATGGTTGTCGCGGACGAGTGGAAGCTACGGCATTACGGACCCGATGCTGTGAAGCTTGGGCAGGCAGCGGCGATACTGCACCGCCTGGGCGTGTCTTGTGGCCTGGTGGGGGCGATTAGTGCCACCGGGATGAACCTGGATACACGGCATATTGTCATTGCCGATGAAGGTTCGCGCGTGGCCTCGTACCGGATGGCGTTGCGGGATGCGCGTGATGCCGTCGCTGCCACTCAGGGGCGACCGTCACGGTTTACGCCAGGCACCTGGCCGCTGGCGCCACGGCGCATCCGGGAGTGCCGAACCTGCCGTCACCACGACCTTTGCTTGGATGAGCTGACCGCAAGTGACGATATTTCCCTCCTCCTACCTGGCGATAAGTCCATGCGGTTGCGCAGTGTGGGCATCGACACAGTCACGGCACTGGCGCAGGCCAGTACCAACACTCCGCACGTCAGCAAGGAGCAGGTGTGGATGGCGAGGGCGCGGCTTGCCGACGTCGACGCGCTCCGGGTAGCCGCTAAGACATCGGCCCCGCGTGGCGATATTGAGATGGATATCGATATGGAGGCGTACCCCAACGATGGCGCCTACCTGTGGGGAACGTGGGTGCCTGGGGAGGACTACCGCGGGTTTATCACCTGGGAGCCACCGGGGCCAGAAGGGCTCGGTGGCACGGCAGAGGCCAGGAACTTTGCGATTTTCTGGGATTACCTGATGCGTCGTCGAAATGCGGCGCATGAACAAGGCAAGACCTTCCGCGCCTATTGCTGGGCGGCAGAGGGTGAGAACTATTGGCTGCGTCAGAGCGCCACCCGGTTCGGCGGCCAGGAATTTGTGGTGCCCGCAGATTCGGCGGAGCTGGCTACAGGCGATGCGGCTGGTTCCAGTTCCGAGGCAGCTGGCCCGACAAAGATTGTGCGGGTGCCGACCCGCGAAGAAGTGGACAAGTTCATTGCCTCGGAGGACTGGGTGGACATGCTGAAGGTCGCCCGTCGCCAGATCCTCTCCACCGTCGGCATGGGGCTTAAAGTCGTGGCCCCGTGGTCGGGCTTCCACTGGCGCGACGCCGATGTTGACGGCGAGGCATCGCTGGATCTGTATCGCATTGCGACGGTCACTGACCTTGACTTTGTCTCGGAACAGTCCTTTGAAAAGCTCACGCAAGCCGAGGCTCGCGCCATGCTGCTGCGCTACAACGGCGATGACTGCCGATCGGTAGCCCACGTCCGCGACTGGCTGGATTCACAGCGCGCGGCCGCGGACCTGCCGCATGGGGATGACCTGCCGGTTCCTTAGCGCGCTAACCACGCGCCCACGTGCCGCGCCGGGCGAACTTAGGTGAGACCTTCTTCATCGCAGCATTGCGAATAATGGCCGTGTTCTTGCGGGCTAACAGCAGCAGCTGCTGTGTGCGCTCGGCACGGAATGTTGAGCGAGGAGAGCGGTGCACATCGCGGAAAAGCCGCTTCGTCGCCGCCAGCTGATCCGGCGAGCGTGTCGCCAGCTGTGCCAACTTCTCCTTGGACAGCTTGAGTGCAGCGTCCTCCGTGTCCACGGCCCACGTCGCCAGACCGATCTCAGTTGCTTCCTTGCCGTTGAGTTCTTCGCCAGACATGGTCAGCCAACGTGCAGTATCGGCGCTGACCTCATCGAGGATGGTTCGCATACCGGACATATCCGGAATCAGTCCCCACTTCGCTTCGAGGATTGACCACTTGGCATCGCTCGTAGTAATGCGGAAATCAGCACCTAGTGCAATCTGTAGACCACCGCCGTAGCAGTGCCCATGCACCGCCGCAATGACCGGCACCGGCAGGCCTCGCCAGTCCCAGCAGGCGCGCTGGAACAGGTTTGTGCCGTGGATATCGGGGACGAATGAGCGCAGGATGCGTGAGGGCTTCTTAAATGCCGAGGCGAAATCGAGTCCAGCGCAAAACGATTTGCCCTCGCCACGTAGGATTACGCCACGCAGATCACGGTCAGCTGCCAGTTTCCGGGCGACGGCGGACAGCTCGGTCAGCATCTCAAGTGTTAGACCGTTGAGTTTGTCTTCGCGGTCCAAACTGACGACAGCGATTTTCGCCGCCTCTGAATCAGCTACGGCGAGGTGTTCATAGGCGACGTTGACATTGTTGCTGGTGTTCATGGGCACTAACGCTAAACGACGGCTACGTGTGCCACCCGGGAAATACCAAAAGTGGTCTCAAACAAGACATAAAAAACCGACCCGCTGAGGGTAAGCCCCGTCAGCGAGCCGGTAAGCCATCTTTAGCGCGCGGCAGGGACGCGTAAAAAGCTACGCGCTGTTAGCTGAAATTACTTGGCAGCTGCGAACAGCTCTGCAGCGTAATCCCAGTTGAAGACGTTCCAGACAGCCTTGACGTAGTCAGCCTTGACGTTCTTGTACTGCAGGTAGAAAGCGTGCTCCCACATATCCAGCAGCAGAACCGGCTTCAGGTTGATGGACAGGTTGCCCTGCTGATCAGTCATCTGCTCAATAACCAGGCGCTCTGCAATGGTGTCGTAACCCAGAACAGCCCAGCCGGAGCCCTGCAGGCCCAGAGCAGCAGCGTTGAAGTGAGCCTGGAACTTCTCGAAAGAGCCGAAGTCGCGCTCGATAGCCTCAGCCAGCTCACCGGTCGGCTGGCCGCCACCGTTCGGGGACAGCAGCTTCCAGAACAGGGAGTGGTTGGTGTGGCCACCCAGGTTAAAGGCCAGGTCCTTGGACAGGCCGGTAACAGCTGCGAAGTCGCCGGACTCGCGAGCAGCAGCGAGCTTCTCCAAAGCAGCGTTGGCACCATTGACGTAATTAGCGTGGTGCTTGCTGTGGTGCAGCTCCATAATCTCGCCGGAGATGCGCGGCTCCAGAGCGTCGTAAGCGTAATCCAGCTCAGGAAGTTCGTACTTAGTCATTAGGAAAATTCCTCCTCAACACGCTTTTAGGTTGTGCCGTCGATGGTACTCAAGATGAGCGGATGCGCAACCATTTAAGCAATACAATTAATGCGAAATTCGTAAAAAATGCTGTTCAGAGGTATCTGTCACAAGTTTATGAACGTGGCGGCTGAATGCGGCGAATCCATTTACTCACGCGCTTGAAGCGCATTCCGGCCGCGCCACCCAGGTCGTCGTCAAGCGGAATGTCGAGAATGGAAGCCCACGTGGGCAGCATTTCTTCCTCGTACCGGTGGCCGTGACCACCGGGGACGGTGACGGAGGCGAGGCCGTCGATAAGCACCTGCCAGAAGGTGACGAACGGATGCCAGCGCATGGAGGGGAGAACATCGCGGCCGACGCGCTCTGCAAGCCAGTCGGGGCGGCGCCAGGCCAGTGGGTAATCCCACCAAACGATGGGGTCAGAGGCATGCTGCAGGAATGCGACGCGCGGGAATTCCCACGGCCCGAACTTGGTGCCATAGAAGGAGTGGTACAGCTCGTCGGGGCGCGTAGCGAAGCGGATGTTTCGCCCCTCGTCGATGACTGGAGCGATTTCCGGAGACCCCTTTGTCCGACGGTGCGTCAGCTCTTTCCACATTGCGGAGAACTGTGGTGCGCCCGTCCAGACAGCACCGTCGACGCGTGCGAGCATGTCAGCGGAATTCTCGAATGCGCCGAGACCGCCAAACCCGCCGAGGGATTCACCGGCGACGTAGACCTTTGGACGGTCGTTCTCCGGCATCTTGTCGACTTCCTGCAACACCCGATGGATAAGGGTGTGGCCAGCCGCGATTGGGGTTTCGTGGTCCGTTAGCCATGCCACTGGGGAGGGGAGGTCAGAGTACTGCAGAGCGACAGTGGCGCAGTTGCCAAGGGTCAAGAACTCTGCAGCCTGCGCCGACCACGGTGGCACCCAACCGGTGCCGGTGGTGGTGAAGACAACCAGATGATCACGCCGGAACGCGCCGGTGCGGTGCATCTCGCGGATGATGAGCTCCGCCTGTTCCCGCAGAGAACGACCTGGCACCTTGCCCGCATAAATGCGGATGGGCTCCTGCAGTTCGGAGAGCGGCTTGCCGGTGACCGCTGCCAGGTCGCGGGCACGGGGGCCTTCGGCGACGAAGACGCGCCCCTCGGCGCCGAGTGCGTGCCACGGCTCCAAAGACCACGGGCTACCGGAACGCTCTGGCTCCCACGGCTGCATGCGGCCGGGAACGACCAGCGTGTTCAGGTATCGGGACTTCTTGGCGATGGACTCCAAAGTCCGACGGATAAGCAGTCGGTCAATGCTGGCGGCCACGGCACCACCGACGATGGCACCACTGAGAACCGGGGCGAGACCGCGCGGCAGCCAGGGGCGGAGGTTGTCCCGCAGTAAGTCATAGCCGCGATTGGCCAGCGCGGAGAGCCCCCGAGTGGTCAGGTAGAGACCACTGGCAATCATTGTGGAGGCGAACTGGCTGCGTGCGGATTCCTGCTCATCCTTGCCCACCAGTCGGCCAATTTCGCGCTGCTGGGAAATGGAGCGCAGCCACAGCGCCGCGGTGGTGGCCGTGGTGGCAACATGCCAGGTCACGGCCAGCGCGCGCTCGTGGCGAGGTGCCGGCGCAAAGCGGCTGAGCGGAGTGCTGGCCAGACGCCGCATCGTCGTGTTGTAGCCATAGCCGATAGCCACCCCGGTGACATGGCCCGCCAGCTGTGCCAGGAAGGTCACAGTAACGGTGGCGGTCCGAGTACGCGGCATCAGCGAGGGGCTAAAGGCAGCCCATGACGCAATTTCTGCACCAATTAGACCGGGGTTGGAGGGGATGCCCGCCCGCAGTGCGCTGCGGATAGTGCCAGGGCCGGTACCTAGGAGGCGTTCGCGAAAGACTTTGGTAGCCATCAGACTGCCGGTGCCGACTGCGCCCAGCGCTTTGGCCATGCCAGCTGTGCCAGCGACTCCTGTAATTCCCGTTCGCGCTGCTCGTGCAGCTCGCACTGTCCTGGTGGTTTCGATTGACTGAGCTACAGGTGTGTTGCCCGTAGACGCAATCGAGGGCGCAATCGAAGTAAATGCGCGACGCAGGAATCCCATAACTCCCATCATGGCAAAATTTTTTCCACGGGGTTTATTCATCCCGCGCCAGTTTTCCGCACAAAGCGTAGCCTGTGGGGTGTCGCAACGTTTTCCGAATCGGTTGAGAAGGATCCGAGGGCTATGAAGCTATCCACAGGAAATAAGGTCGTGCTGATCGGCGCTGGCGACGTCGGCGTGGCATATGCGTACTCACTGGTCAACCAAGGCACTGTCGACCATTTGGCAATCATTGACATCGACGAAAAGAAGACGATGGGCAACGTCATGGACTTAAACCATGGCGTCGTGTGGGCGTCGTCGCGCACCAAAGTCACTCAGGGCACGTACGCCGACTGTGACGATGCCGCGCTGGTAGTCATCTGTGCAGGCGCAGCACAAAAGCCCGGCGAGACTCGCCTACAGCTGGTGGACAAGAATATGAAAATTATGAAGTCCATCGTCGATTCCGTCATGGCCAGCGGTTTTGATGGGCTCCTACTGATCGCCTCCAACCCCGTCGACGTACTCACATACGCCGCGTGGAAGTACTCCGGGCTGCCACACAACCGTGTCTTCGGCTCCGGCACCATCCTGGACACCGCACGTTTCCGTTACATGCTGGGTGAATACTACGATGTTTCCCCGATGAGCGTGCACGCATACATCATTGGTGAACACGGCGACTCCGAGCTGCCGGTGTTGTCCAGCGCCAACGTTGCAGGCGTCAGTCTGTCCAAGCGCCTCGCCGCCGACCCCGCGCTTCACGACGAGCTGGAGGACATCTTCATCCGAACCCGTGATGCCGCCTACGAGATTATCGATGCCAAGGGCTCCACTTCCTACGGAATCGGTATGGGTCTGGCCCGCATTACGCGCGCCATTTTCCAGAACCAAGAGGTAGCTCTGCCGGTCTCCGCATACTTGCAAGGTGAATACGGTCATGAGGACGTGTTCATCGGAACACCAGCCATTGTGAACCGTCGAGGAATTCGCCGCGTTATCGAGCTTGAGCTGGACGAATACGAAAAGAAGCAGCTGGACAAGTCCATTCAGACGCTCCGAGATGTGCAGGATCCATTCTGGAAGTAACTGCTGGTAGCGAGAGTAGATGTCTTCTCGACATGCGCTTTCGGCCGTCTCATTTGAGAATGAGAATGCCCACCTTCTATTGGCCCGCGTGGCCGACTCTGGCCAACGCTTCGTCTTCAACACAGGAGTGCCTTCTCTATGGCAGCGCAGAGCCCTCAAGACACAGCAACTGACAACACTGAAAGCGGCGCGGCCGTACCGCGTCTGGATGACCTCATCAGCAAGGTCACTGATCTGATCACAGAGTTGGACGACGTCTCGGTGGAGGCTTCTGCACTGCTCGCAGAGGTGCCGGAAGAGCGCCGTCGGCACGCGGAAAACCTGCTGCACTACGCACACCTGCGCACAATTGACATCCGTGAGCTGCAAAACAGCTTGCACGACCTCGGCGTGACCAGTCTGACCACGGTGGAGACTTTCACCCGGGGGCGCCTTGAGCTCGCTCTCAACGCGCTGTTGGCGCTGGCGGGGCGCACCTCAGACATCGATGTCGCCCGCATTATTGCCGACGATGAGCGCGCGGATATTGCCCTGGATAACAACGCCACCGAGCTGTTCGGTCAGGAGCGCGCGGATGTCACTTCGCACATTATGGTGACCCTGCCCGCCGAGGCCGCCGACGATGCAGAGTTGGTGGAGAGCTTCGCTGCCGCTGGCATGGATCTCGCTCGCATCAACTGCGCCCACGACGGCCCTGAGCAGTGGAGCCGCATGATTGACAACGTCAATGCTGCAGCTGAGAAGGCCGGTCGCCGCATCTTCGTGTCCATGGATCTGGCTGGCCCGAAGCTGCGCACGGGTGATATCGAACCGGGGCCGCGTGTGGGGCGCGCCCGTGTTGTGCGTGACGACGCCGGCACGGTCATCTCCAAGTCCAAGATTTGGCTGACTCCACGGCTGGATGAGCACCCCAAGCCAGCTCCGAGCGATTTGCCGGGGCGTCCCGCACTGCCGCTGGAAGCAGATCAGGGGTGGTTGGAACAGCTGCAGCTTGACGATGTCATTACGCTGCATGACTCCCGCTCGGCGAAGCGTCACTTCACCGTTGTGCGCATCGACACCGACTCCGAGGGCGAGATCGAGGCTGTCCTCGCCGAGGGGGAGAAGAACGCTTGGATCGCCGAGGGCACACACCTGCGCAGCAACTACGAGGTCACGCGCGCTGGTGGTGTGCCACCGACCGTGCAAAAGCTGCGCTTCCACACTGGGGATGAGTTCATTCTCACCAGTCGCGAGGAAATCACCACCATTCCCCGCACAAATGACGAGATTCCTCGTGTCTCCTGTTCGCTGCCGTCTGCTGTGGCGGCTCTGAAGCCGGGCGATCCGGTACTTTTCGACGACGGTGCACTTGGCGCTGAGGTGGTTGAGGTCTCCGAGACGTCGTCAAGCGAAGATAGTCACGTCGATGCCCGGCTGCGTGTCCTGCGTACGAAGCCGAATGGTCAGCCGCTGGCGGCGCATAAGGGCATCAATCTGCCGAACACCGACCTGCCACTCAATTCGCTTACCGACGAAGACATTGAGCACCTGCGCTTTGTGGTGGAGCATGCGGATATTGCTGCGGTGAGCTTTATTCGCACGCAGGGGGATGCTGAGTACGTTTACAAGGTGCTCGATGAGATTGCGGCGGAACATGAGGCTGCGGGCCGCGAGGACCTGGCGTCGAAGGCTCGGAACCTGGGTGTTGTGCTGAAGATTGAGACTATTCCGGCATTCCAGAATCTGCCGGGAATCATCATCGCCAGCATGAAGCGCGCCAAGTCCGGTCTGATGATTGCTCGTGGTGACCTGGCTGTGGAGCTGGGCTTCGACCGTATGGGTGAGGTCCCAGGCCAGATTCTGACGCTGGCGCAGGCAGCCGGTGTGCCGACCATTCTGGGTACTCAGGTGCTGGAGAACATGGCCAAGGCCGGCCTGCCGTCCCGCGCGGAGATTACCGATGCGGCCTTCGCCCTGCGTGCCGAGTGCGTGATGCTGAACAAGGGGCCGCACATTACCGAGGCCATCGCGATTTTGAACAACCTGGCCCGGAAGATGGGACGTTCGCAGCGTAAGAGCCGCATCATGCTGCGGAAGATTCGCAGCTGGTCGGACTAGTGGCTGGGGTAGGGGCCGGGCTAGTTTAGGTAGGTTAGGGGGAGCGCACCTAAAAACACCGTGGGAGAAAAGACTGCGGAAGAAGCCGGCCGCGCGTAAGAGAGGAGCCCTGCGGAAAATGTCTAATGAACAGGCAGAAAACGCGGGGTGGGCTGTGCCGCCGCAGTCTCCAAAACAGCAGCCACAGCAGTCCCCACCTCAGGTGGTGCTGCCACCGCAGCAGAGCTGGCAGCCGACTGTCTCGGATTCGGCCATCACAGGTGCGACGCCGCGCTGGAAGGCCGATGAGATTGTTCGCAAGCGTGCGGACAGCGTCTTTCGATGGGCAATGAGCGGCGCTGGAGTATTCGCCGCATTTACCGTATTCATCTGGATGAGCATTCTGAGTCCAGGTCAGGATCTGGTGGTTTCCCTCCTCGGCGAACTGGGAGCATGGGCTTTCGGTCTCTGCGGAATGGTTTCCCTCATTGGGCTGGGTTTTTCGGTCTACAAGACCCTCCAGGTGCTGCGTGACCGCGCAACGTATGCCCGCCCACTGCTGTCGCGCACGGCAACGGATGTGCGCACGATGCACATGTGGCCAGTGCGCAACATCACGGGACCCGTGGTCGCGTTGGCTGAAACAGGAGTCACTGCCGTAATGGGGCCAGGTCGCTTTATCTGGTATCTGGCCTGCGTTTTGTGGCCACTTGCAACGGGTTGGTTTATCGCTGCCGACGTGTCCAGGACGTACTTCCAGGCCGGAATCATCACTGTTTTAGCTTGTGTGACAACTGCCCTTACGGCTCGGCTACTCCGCTACGTGTTGGCTCCCGAGGAAGTGCATCGCAACATTCCCGTTGGGGCAGGTCGCGAGCGCACCCAGCCCGGTTTTTGGTCCAAGGGCTTCATCCCCAGCGAAGCTACCGATGAACAGGGGGAGGCGGGCGCAATGGCCGTCGACAAGCAGCTTTTCGAAGGAACGGCGAGCGAATTCGTCGACGATTTTTATAAGTAGCCCAGGCAGTCGCGAATTACGGACTGCGAATAGGTATTCTGTGGCCTTGTGGGAAAGAAATCTCGTAAGAAGAATAATCAGGCCCCGGAGGGCATGAGCCGCCGTCAGGCGAAGCTGGCAGCCCGCGCTGCTGAGCGTGCAGCGTTGCTGGGCAATCCGCGTCCGTTCAAGGACTTCGACGAAGAGGCTGACATCGTGGCTGTCCGCGAGTTCGCTCCGGCTGTGGTCATTCCGGTCACGGTCGCTGACGCTGAGCGTGACATCAAGCTCTGCACCGTGCTGCCGGGTGGCGTAGCCGCACTGACGCGTGCCGCTGACCAGGGCAATGAGGCTTTCGTCGCGCTGCAGACGCAGGCTCGCACCAATGACGGCGCTGCGGATCTCTCCCGTGCGCTGGCATGGGCTTGCGATGCAGAGCCGGGTCAGCAGCTCTCCGCCGCTACTGACGGCGAAGCTGCACCGCTTACCGACGTCCTGACCGCCGTGGATCTCGACAACATGGAGGTCCACCAGGACTTCGAGTGGTGGATTCCCAAGGGCATTGAACGCACCCCGATGATCGAGCAGAACCTGGCCGTGGCTAACGACGCGATTCTCCCGTCATACCGCCTGGATGCGAAGGTCGCTGGTGCTGTGTGGTGGATTGATCCGGGCGAGCGCGCCCACATCCGCTGGGTGCGTCGTGAAGATGAGAAGCCGCTGCTGGATGCCTTGGCACGCGTGCACGCTGCGGACAACCTCTCGCTGGGAGAGGGCACGAAGTTCGCCGGTGTCTTCCGTACCGATGGCGTGCTGGTGCCGGTCTGGGACCTGGATAACACCAAGCCGCACGACCACTGGATTGCTGCCGTGGAAGAGGCCGACAAGCGTATCGCTGAGGCGCTGGCCAGCGAAGAGCCGCTGACCGCCGAGGAGCGTAAGTCCCGTGAGACCATCGTGTCCCGTCAGGTGACCATTCGGAACTAGGTACCTAGACAGCCTGGCGGAACTGGTTTAAGAACTAACGCGTGTGGCTCAGCGAAAAACTGAGCCACACGCGTTAGTTGCCTCTAAGTTATCTGAAGCAGTTTTAGCTACTCTCTTGGCTATCTCAGCTCCGCAAAAAGTGTTGGCGCTTCGATTTCGTCCCAGAGCAGCACATTGCCCGCATAACCGGTATCCATGGCGCCTGAGGTGGGCACGGTAAGAGAATCGGAACCGAAGAGCATGCGCAACATCAGCCAGGTCAGATGCCAGACGTGGTCACCATCGCCGACGAGCACGGCCTTAGTGCCAGCATTGGCCAGGCGAATCCAGCGGTAGGGGTTGAGCCATACCGCAGGTGACTTCAGCCGTCCCATCAGCGCACTCATGAATTCACGCTGCCGCTCTACGCGGTCCAAGTCTCCCTGGGCGGTAGCACGCGTGCGCACGTAACCCAGGGCACTCGCGCCATCGAATTTCTGGCAACCGGCCTGAATATTCAGGCCTGCCAGCGGGTCGTCGATGGCTTCTTCAGGGCACATTTCGATGCCACCGACAGCGTCGACGACACCGGCGAAACCGCCAAAGCCAATTTCGGCGTAGTGGTCGATGTGAATTCCAGTGTTTTTCTCTACGGTGTCGATGAGCAACTGGGGGCCACCAAATGCGAATGCCGCATTGATCTTGTTTTTGTCATTGCCCGGGATATCCACGAAGGAGTCACGCGGGATACTGACCAACTTCGGCTTACCGAACACCGGAATGTGGGCAATCATGATGGTGTCTGTGCGCTGGCCGAAATCACCACTGCCCGTCGATAGCTTGGCGGCATCTTCCTCTGACAAGCCCGTACGAGAGTCCGAACCGACGAGCAACCAGTTGGAGGACATCGTATTGGCAGGGCGATTTGCCAGACCTGAGAACGCGTCGACCCTGGTCAGGCGGATGTCAACAAGTGCCATCGTGGCGACAAGGAAGATGACGACAACCAGGATGATGGATTTAAAGCGCAAGCGTGGCAGCCGCATGCGTGGCATGCGGAAGCTCGACCTGGCACCGGCTCCGCCACGACTGCTGCGGCGTCCACCACGGCCAGAACTCGCTGTTTGTGGGGCACTGTAGTAGTCCTGCGACGAACCCTGCGAGGAAGATTGGAAATCCGCATCCGGGTTATAGCCGGGTGGAGGAAACCGCGGATCGCTGCCAGCGCGTCCGCTACCGGTCCGGTTCATCGGTGGACGGGACTCAATGCGCGTTTCGTTCAGTGGCGCCTGCCGACGTTCTGGTTGCGGCCTAGACCTGCGTGGAGGCATAGGCGCTGGGCGGGCTGCCCCTGCCCGAGAAGGGCGGTTCGGGCGGGGAGGGATGGGGCGTCGTGAAGCGCCACGCGAATCGGCCGCACGGGAGCGAGCATGCTTCGGCGACGCCTCGTCCACACGGCGGTAGATGGGGCGACCATAGCGATCTTTGAGCGGCCTGCCGTATCGGTCGCGGGCAATGCGCGAGTCGTCGAAGTTGCCTTCCATACCAATTAAGAATAGGCAACGACAGTGCACTAAGAGAACCGAGACAGCAATACAAGTATTGGTAGCGCTGGCGTTACCCTGCGTGCGACGTGCTGAAAGGGTTTGGGACCGAAGAAGAATATGCTGGAAATATGTCCGCAATGAACCAGAACTACGAACGTGCAGTCAACGAGTCGGATGTTTATGTCAAGAGCCGACATGGTGTTCCTCGAGGGTTCTTCGCCTGTGAGGCGGCGGGGCTGGACTGGCTGCGCGAGGGCGAATCTGACGGTGGTGCGCGCGTCGTGGATGTGCTGGGCGTGAGCGGGCATGCGCTGAAATTGCGTCGAATTGAGTCGATGGCGCCGAATCCACAGGCAGCGTACGAGTTTGGAAAATCGTTGGCTATTACCCACAATCTGGGCGCCGCTGGCTGGGGTGCCGGCCCCGATGAGTGGGAGGGGCACGGCTACTTCGGTCCGCTGGATCAGCCACTACAGATGGACCTGACTCCACGGGAGAGCTTCGGTGAATACTGGGCGAAAGGACGTCTGCTGCCCACGCTTGGAAAGTTGGAAAACTCCTACAATAACCGTCAGCTAGATATCTTTGACCAGCTCATTGACCGACTCTTGGCTGGAGATTTCGACAACGAGCCAGACGCTGCGCGTGTCCACGGTGACCTGTGGTGGGGAAACCTCATGTGGGATGCAGACGGCGCGATCCTGATTGACCCCGCGGCACACGGCGGAGCCCGGGAGGAGGATCTGGCACTGCTGGCGCTATTCGGGGCAACGCACTTCGACAAGATCTTGCGTGGCTACGAATCTGTACATCCCCTGCCGGATTTCGCCGAGAGCTGCGAACTCCACCAGCTCTACGCGGTGCTCATGCACGCGGTGCTATTTGGTGGCGGATACGCCGGACAGGCAGCGGCAATGGCAGCGAAGTACGTGCGTTAGCTGGCGTTAGCAGCCTCCAGCACGCTAGCGATCTCCAGTAGCTCTGCCTCACCGCAGTGCACCGCACCGATGTTGACGCTGGTGGCGGGGAGCTCCGCGTTGGGTGTGCTGCCGCTTGTGCCCGGCACAGCAATTGGCACGGACACGCTTGCCCACCCAGTCAGATTCCACAGCGATAACCACGGAGTCCACCGGGTTTGCTCGTCAAAGTCCTCCCACGGCGCCAACGCAGAGAAATGCCCAATACGTGGCGGATCAAACGCCAGCGTTGGCGTAATCACCGCATCGACTTCCCAACGCGATCGAATCGCGCCGGGCAGAGCCATCCGCTGCTGATGTGTCGCCGCCGCCTCCGCTGCGGAAGTCTCCTGGCCACAGGCGCGAATCCACTGCACGATCTCGGAGTAGTCCGCGCGCGGTAATTTCGTGGCCATTCGCGTGATGGTCCGTCGAAAGATCTCGAACACGTCCGGACCTGCCGGGTCATAGGGGCTGGGCACTTCCACCACCTCATACCCGGCGTCGGCAAGACGGTCAGCCGCCGCCCACACACCGTTTGCCCAGCGCTTATCGACGTCCACCTCAGCATGAAACGGGCTGACAGTGACACCGATGCGAAGGGGGCGCTGGGACCGTCGGAAAACATGCGAGGTTGCGGAAAAGGGCACCCCGGCCAGTAGCGCTGCGTCATCGACTGTGCGAGTGAGAAAAGCGGGCGTGGAGAGATTTCCACCCGCAATATCGTGTGCCGGTTTCAACCCAACGAGGCCACAGCAGGCGGCAGGCACGCGGATGGAACCGCCACCGTCAGAGCCCAGAGCTGCGGGAACGACACCAGTTGCGACAGCTACTGCGCTGCCGCCCGAGGAACCACCGGGAGTGCGTGGCGCGGTATCCGGCTGATTGGGCAGCTGATTGGGCGCGGCGAAATAGGGGTTTTCCGGAGCCGGGTAGCCAATCGGCTCGGTGTAGGCCGTCATCCCAACCTCGGAGGTGTGTGTAGTCGCCGTGAGGATGGCGCCGCGAGCCAGAAGTTTCGCCACGGGTTCCGAGGTTTCGGTGGCGGTGAAAGCCAAGTTGGCGGAGCCCATCGTGCATTTGACACCGGCGATGGTGAATAGGTCCTTAATCGCCACTGGCAGTCCCAGGAGGTCACGCGGGAGGCCGTGGCTAGCGCGCCGGGCGGCCTCTGATTGAGCAGTGAGGCTGCGTGCACGGTCGACAGCGTGCTCGGCCAAGGACGTGGCAATACCGAAACGGGCGGGATTGGTTGCGGCGTCGTCGGCAAGCGTGGCGAATTCCGAAACGATCTCCGATACCGAGATTGCGCCACTGCGCACGGCTTCAGTGAGGGCGCGGGCGGGCATCTCGGAAGAAAAGGTCATGCAATAAGTGTAGAAGCCCTCTAATCTGAGCTTATGACGACGGTTACTTATTTGGGTCCTGCGGGCACATTCACCGAGCAGGCGCTGTGGGACATGGCGCGTGCTGGCGAGATTGATCCGGCAGGGGAATCTGCGGTCAATGCGGTGCCGGTGGATAGTCCCGCGGCCGCGCTTGGAGCCGTGCGCCGAGGGGAAGCGGACTTTGCCTGCGTGGCTATCGAAAGCAGCGTGGACGGTCCCGTCACACCAACTTTTGATGCCCTCGCTGCTGGGCCGGAGCTGCAGGTTTTCCGTGAAACCGAGGTCGGGGTGGTCTTCTCTATCCTGGTCCGTCCCGGTACGACGGCGGAACAGGTGCGTACTTTTACGACACATCCTGTGGCGTATCCGCAGGTCAAACAGTGGGTGGATGCCAACCTTCCGGGCGTGGAAGTTCATCAGGCCAGCTCCAATGCGGCGGCGGCTCACCAGGTCGCCGAGGGCACTCACGACGCTTGCGCTGCCCCGGCCCGCGCGTGTGAGCTGCTCGGACTTGAGGCGCTGGCCACTGAGGTCGCCGACGTGCGCGGTGCCCGGACCCGTTTCCTGCTGGTGGGGCGCCCTGGTGTGCCGACGCCGCGCACCGGTGCCGACCGGACCTCGGTCTCCTTCACGCTGCCGAACCAGCCCGGCACACTGATGCGCGCCATGAATGAGTTCGCAGTGCGACAGGTCAACCTCACCCGCATCGAGTCGCGGCCGACACGCGAGCTCTTCGGCCTCTACCGCTTCTACATTGACTGCAACGGCCACGTTGATGATGCACAGGTTGCGGCGGCTCTCGCGGCACTGCACGAATACGCCGAAGACCTGCGGTATCTGGGATCTTGGCCGGTCGCTGAGGGCGGTCGCCGCAGCATTATGACCCCGCCGCCGGATATCTCCCAGTCAATTGAATGGGTCGACGCGCTCAAGGAAGGACGAAGGTAAAACATGACACCCGCCGCGCCCGAAAATCCAGTTGGACAGCTGCCTTTCCTCGATGACCGCCCAGACCGCCCTGAATCTGTCATGCCGGTTGATTCCCAGCGCATCATTTTCATCCGCCACGGGCAGACCACCGGCAACATCAACCGCCGCCTGGATACCGCATTGCCGGGCGCACCGCTCACCGACCTCGGTGTGAGGCAGGCGCGCAGTCTGGGACGTCTTTTGCTTCCCGACGTCCACAGAATCGGTGACATTGTCACATCCCATGCCCTGCGTGCACGCCAAACTGGTGCAGGCGCGGTCGCGAATCTGCACCACCTGGGAGAGACTTCCGTTCGCATCCGCCATGAGGGTGGTCTCCACGAGATTCAGGCCGGCGACCTTGAGGGGCGCAATGATCGCGATGCGCACATGGAGTACATGCGCGCCTTCTACCAGTGGCTCAATGGGGAGCTGGAGTACCGTCTTCCCGGCGGTGAATCCGGTGCTGACGTGCTGAACCGATACCTGCCGACGCTACAGCAGCTGCTGGAGCAGGCAGGAGCGACAGGTGGTGAATCCAAGGAGTCCAGGGAGGGCGGCAGCAAGGATGTCGTCATTGTCAGCCACGGCGCGGCTATTCGTCTGATTGGGCAGTATCTGACCGGGGTGGATCCGGAATACGCACTGCGACACCGCATTGCCAATACCGAGCGAATTGAGCTGGTTCCGAACGCAGCGGCCGTCGGCAAGCGTGCTGGCATTGAACCGCGCGCGTGGGATGTGCGTCGCTGGGGCGACAGCGAGTTGCCCTAGAAGAGAGCGAAACGGCGACCGTTACTGCTGGCCCTCCTGAATCTCACGGCGCTTCTGAGCTGCCAGGCGTAGGCGTTCCGTGCGACGCTTGGATTCCTCTTCGTTGATTTCGTTGAGGAGCTCTTCTTCGTCATCATTGATGTTCAAGGCGGCGCGCCCGATAAGGGCAACGGCCGCAGCGACGATGAAGCCGAGCCACGCGTTATCGATATTGGTGGCAAACATCAGAACGATAGTGACACATACGATAACGCCTGCAGCAGAATCAACAATGTTGAGCTGGCGGCCCTTTTTCATCAGGTTTTGCAGCTCTTGATCGACACTTTGATGCTGCGGATTAGCCGGGGTGCCCTGTGAACTCTCGGGGGAGACCTCAGCGGGCAGGTCCGCGAAGAGAGTTTGCAGTTCCGCCCGAGTTTTAGCGGAAGCAGCACTTTCGGCGCGTTTGGAGAACTCATCGACATCCAAGTAGCCATCAGCGAAATGATTGCCGAGACGCTCCATGGCAGCGTTGCGCTCCCTGTCGCCGACCCTGATTTCTGGCTTCTCGCTCGAGTTGTCGCTCATGGTTATTAAGGCTACAGGGAAGAAGAGGGGAGGGGACAGTATCGCGAGAGGAACGAGACCGTGCACGGCGGGACAAACTTATCCGTAGCCGAGTCGGTCCAGATCCTCCTCCTCGAGGCCGAAATAATGCCCGATTTCATGCAGGAGAGTGACCCGAATCTGCTCCACCAGCTCCTCTTCGGTGCGGCTGATGCGGCAGAGCATGTCGCGATACAGGCTGATTTGGTCAGGCGGACCCCAGTGGTTGTTAGAACGCTCGGTCAGAGGTATGCCCTCGTAGAGGCCCAGCAGTGTGGGTTCGTCGAGGTTATACGGGTGGACCTGGATGATGACCTGATCGAGCTGGTCGAGAAACTGCGTGGGGATGCGGTCGATGGCCTCATCGACAAGTGCATCGAACCGCTCCGGGCTAACGTCAACCATTTATGGTGCTGCCTCGCAATGTCCTCTTGTTTTACTGGCCGATTGTTCTACTGTCCGGCGGGAGCGACTGCGTTATCCGCAGCGCCTGCTCCTGCGCCAGGACCGTCGGCACCGACCTCACCGACGTCACCTGTGCCAGCGCCAGCGCCAGCGTCACCCTGCTCCTCCCGCAGCGGATTGCGCGGTGGCGGAGCTACGGGCGGCTGGCCGTCGATAGTGAAGGACGCGTTAGCGTGGCCGTTGAGAGTGGAGAACCCGCCCTGGCCATTGTCCTTAATCAACCAGCAGTTCACACTGCGCGAGCCGGCATTGAGCGACTCCTGCGACAATGACGTCCAAAATGGCAGTAGCGTGGAGTTATACAGCGGGTCGTCACCGCCGAGGTAATTCTGCGCGAGAGTCACACACTGTTCCGCGAGCACATCATTTTGCTCCTGGTCAGTGGGGACGTTGTCACCGAAATGGTCGCGGAGATTGACAACTCCCGTCGACTCCATCAGGTGATCTTCCACGCACGGCACCTGGCGGATGGCGCCGTTTTCGTCCAATGTCACGCAGCGGCCGCCCTCGAACACGCGGGACTGGTCCTGCCCGGCCGCAGGACCGGACATGTGCGCCGTGTTGCCGTCTTCATCGACGACCTGGATACCGCACAGGAAGGTTCGGTCACCCTTTTCCCACTGGCTAGGTGAAGGAATGATCGGCGCCGTGATAAATCGACCGTCTGGATCGTACTGGCCGCCCAGGTATTCAGTCACAGTGTTGCGACACACGCCATTTTGCAGAGCCACCAAATTGTCCGCTGTCGGGTAGTTGGCAGTTTTGGCGTATTGCCCCGGATGTTCCTCGTAATCGGCGAGATTCAGTTTCTTGGCGACCTCATAAGCGTGCGGCTGCTCACAGGGCACGACGCGGAAGTCAGAAACATTCAAATCTTCTGCCAGATTCCAGTCCAGACAGTTGCCCGCGGTTGCGCTGGTGAACGCCGTCGTCTCCTTGTCGACGATGGTCGTCGTTGTCGACGATGACGCGCTTGCCGACGAACCCTTGCCCCCAAGTGGCCCACTCGGTGGCTCGATGACTCCCGCTTGCAGCGCGAATGCCATTCCCGCGGCGCCAACCAGCATTGCCGTCGACAAAGCGCGCATTCCCCAGCTTCCACGGGAGTTATTCGAAGCGTTGGCATCGTTGCCGGCTGCGGAGGATGCACCAGCGCTGGCATCTGCGCCAGTACCTGCACCGGAGTCAGTGTCTGTGGCGGCAGCGTGCTCGCGATCCTGGTTCATATTGTCATCAGCCATAGTGACCCCATTGTGCACCGCCAATGAGCCTGTGGACAAGGTAACGCTAAAAGCGACAACGCTGCCATGAGCGTTGATGCCGTTGCAGGGAGCTCAGTCATCGACGCTCTGCCCGAGTTTGCGGTCCAAATTTGCTCAAGAGCTTTAAGCACTACAATAGTCCGGTATTCGTTCGCTACCCGAGGACACGAGTCTTGACCTGGACTGCACTACTCAGCCTGCTGGGCGTCCACATTATTGGTATGGCCTCACCAGGGCCTGACGTCTTCTTAATCCTGCGCCTTGCCACCAAATCCCGAAAGCACGCGATCGCAGCGGTTGCAGGTATCAGTACTGGCGCCACTATCTGGATGACGCTTACCGTTTTTGGGTTCGCAGCTGTCATCACCGCCAATCCTTTGCTGATGGGCGTAATCCAGCTTGTCGGTGGTTGTTATCTCATCTACATGGGCATCAGTATGGCCAAGGCAGGCATCAATACTCTCCGCGAACTGCGCGCCGGTGCTGCACCAGCCCTGGGAAGCGAGGCGCTCCGGTCGCCGAAGGCGACGTTCCGCCAGGGCTTTTTCACCAACATGTCGAACCCGAAGATTGTTCTCTTCCTCACGGCAGTGCTTTCACAGTTCATTCCCGCGGGCGCATCTGTGGGGACGCTCGTGCTTTGTACGCTGGTGCTAATCGTCTCCCAAATCGCTTTCTTCCTATTTATCGCAATCGTGGTGTCGACGGATGCCGTCGTCAAGCGAATGGTGCTGGCAGGACCGTGGATTGACACTGTCGCCGGCGCGATCTTCCTCGTCCTCGGCGCGCTGCTGGTCGCCTCAGGAGCGGAAGCGGCGCTCTAACCCGCGCGTACCTGCTTATCGACGTAAACCAGGTACTCTAGGTGACGTGATTGATCTCAAATTTCTCCGCGAAAACCCTGAAGTAGCCCGCGAGTCCCAGCGCACCCGTGGTGAGGACCCGGCATTGGTCGATCAGCTGCTGGAAGCTGACGCTAAGCGCCGTGAGGTTATTGCCTCCACCGACGCGCTGCGTTCGGAACAGAAGGGCTTCGGTAAGAAGATTGGTCAGGCGTCGAAGGAAGAGCGTCCGGCCATGTTGGAGAAGGCCAAGGAGCTTTCCGACGCCGTGAAGGCAGCCGAAGCGGAGCAGAAGGAAGCCGAGGCTGAGGTCGAGCGTCTGCAGTACCTGATTGGCAACATCGTTACGGGTGCGCCCGCCGGTGGCGAAGATGACTTTGTCGTGCTGGAGGAAATTGGCGAGATTCCACAGTTCGATTTTGAGCCCAAGGACCACCTGGACCTCGGTGAGTCGCTGGGGCTTATTGATATGGAGCGTGGCGTCAAGGTCTCCGGTTCCCGCTTCTACTTCCTGACCGGCTACGGTGCCATGCTGCAGCTGGCCATGATGAACCTGGCTGCTCAGAAGGCAACTCAGAACGGTTTCCAGCTGATGGTGCCGCCGGTGCTGGTTCGTCCGGAGACCATGTCGGGTACTGGTTTCCTCGGTGCGCACTCCGATGAGATTTACTACCTGCAGGAAGATGACCTCTACCTGGTCGGTACCTCGGAAGTCGCGCTGGCCGGCTATCACTCCAACGAGATTATTGACCTGTCGGAGGGGCCGCGTCGCTACGCTGGTTGGTCTTCCTGTTTCCGTCGTGAAGCGGGCTCTTACGGCAAGGACACCCGCGGAATCCTGCGCGTGCACCAGTTCGACAAGCTGGAGATGTTCTCCTACTGTCCGCCGGAGCAGGCGGAGGCAGAGCACCAGAAGCTGCTGAACATGGAGCGCGAGATGCTGGCCGCGGTCGATGTTCCGTACCGCATCATCGATGTTGCTGGTGGCGACCTGGGTGCATCCGCTTCCCGCAAGTTCGATACCGAGGCGTGGGTGCCGACGCAGAACACTTACCGCGAGTTGACCTCGACTTCGAACTGCACGACTTTCCAGGCTCGTCGTTTGAAGACCCGCTACCGCGATGCCGACGGCAAGTCGCAGTACTGCGCCACCCTAAATGGCACGCTGGCCACGACGCGTTGGCTGGTCGCCATTTTGGAAAACCACCAGCAGGCCGATGGTTCTGTGGTGATTCCGGAGGCGCTGCGTCCGTTCATGATGGGCAAGGAAGTTCTCGAGCCGGTTAAGTAGGTGCGGCCCCGCCCCCAGCTCATCCGCGACTTCACGACACCTATGTCACCTCATGCCACCTCCACAGCTGGCACGAGGTGACATAGGTGTCGTGAAGTGACTTTTTCGGGCGTGAGTCGTGTAATTGCGCTAAAAAATTACTTGGGGGATTGAGAAGGTAAAAACACCAGGAAGGTTGAGTGTAGAAACACAACCGAAAACACAACTGAATCAGGGGGATAGCCTCACTCGAGGTGGTAGAGGTTGTTTACAACATTCGGATTACAACAATCTTTCTGATGAGTCTTTCACCTGCTGATGTCTCCTGCACCGTGATTTAAGCTGCTCCAGCTTTCTTCCACGTGGCCTTCAGCCCCGCGAAGAGGGGAAAGACAAGGCATGCGGCCGAAGCCACGACCGACGTCAGAGCAACACCAGCGTGGACTAAGGCCGGATTGAGCTTGGAGTTTTCTTCCGTGAGAACGCCGATCAGCTGAGATGGCGCAATTGTGCTTGCGAGCGCGCCTAGGGACGCGACGCGCAGAGTATCTTCGCGGTCATCCGCCTTGAGCAGCGAAGCAGCTGAGAATCCAGCTCCGACCGTAGAAACCACGAAGGGAAGAAGCAGAGTTTCCTTCGGTGCTGTCTTTTGAACTGCCTCGCCGTTTAGCTTCCATTTTGTGTGGACTTCTGAAGGCAACTGCTTCCAGCACCTGGCCAGTGCGACTCCGTGTGCAACCGTCACGGCTGCGGGGAGAAAAGCGGTCGCCTGCAGTGCGCGAGCCGGAATTTCAGAGATAACCTCACCGTCAATATCGTCCGGTCGGACAATGCCCAGCTTGGTGGCCACCGCAGCCCAATTAACGGACCAGCCGAAACCCAACAGGTGAGGTTGGAGGATCCGCGGGTCGTTCATATTCCACAGGGAAGCGCGACCGCGCTTGGAAAATGCTCGAAGTGGGTTGCTGAGGTAGCGTCGCAAAGCGCTCGGTTCACCAACTTGTTCGGCGACTCGCTCGGCGTATTCGGTCGCCGTTCCCAGCTCTTCGGCCAGGTCTGCGTGGACGTCGTTAAGCTCTTGCAGAAGACTCTCCTGCTCGGAAATGATTGCCTGGCGTTGCGCGTGCGGCATGCCGATTTCACGCAGTTTGTGGTCGATGGCGGTGAGGTAGGTGTTCATTGGGGCTCCTCGGAAAATAGTGCGGTCATGTCGGCGGATAGGTCGATGAAATCCTGATGTAGCTGCGTGAGTGTTTGCTGTCCTTTGTCTGTTAGTGAGTAGTACTTGCGGGGCGGCCCCTTGGGGGATTCCTCCCAGCGATTGCTAATCAAGCCGTTGGTGGTAAGCCGCGAGAGTAGGGGGTAGACGGTTCCTGCGGGCGCGCTGAGGTGGGAGTAGGCGTTGAGCTTTGCGACGAGTGCCGCGCCATAGAGCTCTTCGCGAGAAATCAGCTTGAGAATGGCGAGCTCGAGTACTCCCTTCTTCAGTTGTGTTTGTGGGCGTTTGGGCATGGCGTTGTGCTCTCTTTCCGGCGGTAGAAGGAAGTTGTTTGAGCATAATGCTTTTCATACCTAGTACCTTGTAATGCCAACTATACCCCCAGTAGTTTGTATTGCCAAGTACTGAACGCCTATACAGCTGGCAGAGAACAGGGCAAAGAAAATGGGGGCAATTGTCAGAAGACAATCGCCCCCATTCCACCGGGTTAGCTCTATGAAGAACTCGTAACTGTTAGGAACCGGTTCGGTTCCTATTTAGCGCTCAATTAGATGCGCGCATCAAGCCAGGCAATAGCCGTCGCAATGGCCTCATGCTGTGCCGGCTCATTGAAGGTCTCGTGGAACTGGCCTTCGAACTCGATCAGCTGCTTGTCGGTGGACGAGATACCGTTGTACCAGTCACGCGAGAAGAACGGCGGCACAATCTCATCCTGGCCACCCATCATGACCAGGGTCGGCTCAACGAAGTCGACGGAGTTGGTGCCGTTGTAGGTAGCGGCAAACGCCATCTGCTGTCCCATGCCGAGCGAAAGCTTGGAGTTGTTGTACGGATCAGTGCCGTATTCATCACGCACTGCCTGGGAAGAAGAGGTTTTCGCACCCAGCGGGTTGCCAACCTGAATCAGGTCAGTGCCCGGCAGCGATGGGACGCGCATCTCGGTACGGTTCGGTACTTCCTTGAGCATGCGCGTGTTGAAAGTAGTCATGTCCTGGAACGGCAAACGCTGGTAAATCGTCGGCTGTGCTTCGCGCTGGACATCGGTCATGGCTTCTGGGGTGATGGTTTCGCCCTTGTCCGTGCCGCCGTAGGGGTTGAACAGAGCGCCACCGCCGTTGGCGACGATGCCGTCGACACTGCCCGGGTACTTGATGCCGTGGAAGTCCACAGCAAGACCGCCCATGGAGTGGCCGAGCAGGAAGGTCTTCGTGCTCGGGTTCTCCGCCTTGGCCTTCTCTACAAGCATGTGCAGGTCATCGACAAGCGAGTGGAAATCATCGATGTGGCCACGAGCAACTGGAGTGCCTTCAACCTGACCCGTGTGGCCGTGGCCGCGGTGGTCGAGGCGGTAGACGTTGTAGCCGGCGTTCAGAAGCTTGCCGGTTACCCACTCGTAGCGACCCAGGTGCTCTGCAGCGCCATGCACGACGACGACAGTGGCCTTGGCGTTCGGAATGGTGTTGGACTTCCAGTAAATCTGGGTGCCCTTGCCATCCTGTGAGGTCATGTAGCCGTCGGTGACCGTCACGTGGCGTCCGTCAACTGTAGTGGTCGGCGCCGGGGTAGTTGGCAGTTCGACCATTGCAGTGGACTGCGGGTCAGGGGTTGGCTCCAGCGGGTTCTTGATGAAGTCCGTTGGGGCTGCTGATGCTGCCGGGGTGGCCAGTGCCAAAGTCAGGGCGGTGGTCACACTCGCAGTGAAAATCGATGCGCGACGCATGATTGCTCTTTTCTATTTTCAATCGAGGAGCGGATGGTAGTGATAATAATTTTATTATAACAAATAAGCCCTGAATTTATAATAAAAATGGCTCGGAAAACCGAATCGGTTCTCCGAGCCATTTTTAGGCTCTTACGAGGGCTTATTCAGGCTTCGGTGCCTCCTCAGCATCGGTATCCTCGACCCAGCCGTAGGTGCGTTCAACGGCACGGTTCCACTGGTGGAACAGGCGATCGCGCTCTTCGGCCTCCATCTTCGGACGCCACTTCTTGTCAATTGTGATGTGAGCCTTGACCTCATCCAAGCTCGACCAGAAGCCAACGCCCAGACCTGCACCATATGCAGCGCCGAGAGCAGTGGTTTCAATGTTGTTCGGGCGAGTGACAGTGACATCTAGGATGTCGGACTGGAACTGCATGAGGAACTCGTTCATGGTCATGCCGCCATCAACGCTCAGCGTCGTGATGTCCGTGCCGGATTCTGCGACCATGGCATCGAGAACCTCACGGGTCTGGTACGCAGCAGCCTCCAGCACAGCGCGGGAGATGTGGTTGCGGTTAACGAAGCGAGTCAGGCCGACGATGACGCCACGGGCGTCCGGCTGCCAACGAGGAGCGAAGAGACCGGAGAATGCCGGCACGATGTACACGCCACCGTTGTCCTTGACACTCTTTGCTTTGTTCTCGATGGAAGCGGCATTTGGAATCATTTGCAGCTCGTCACGCAGCCACTGAACAAGTGCGCCGCCCATGGAGACAGAGCCTTCGAGAGCGTAGACCGGCTTCTCGCCCTCGACCTGGTAGCAGACGGTGGAGATGAGGCCGTGCTCGGACCACTTCGGGTTCTCGCCGGTATTCATCAGCATGAACAGGCCAGTGCCGTAGGTGTTCTTGGTGTCGCCCTCGCCGAAGCAGCCCTGGCCGAACATGGCGGCCTGCTGGTCGCCGAGAATACCTGTAATGGGCAGGCCGGACAGCGCATCGCGGGCGCGAACGCGGCCGAAGTCGCCTACCGACGGGCGGATGTCCGGCAGCATCGACATCGGAATGCCAATCTCACGGCAAATGTCCTCATCCCACTCGAGGGTCTTGAGGTCCATCAGGAGAGTACGGGATGCGTTAGTGACGTCCGTTGCGTGAACTGCAGATTCGCCGTTGTCGCCCTCTGCGCCGCCGGTGAGATTCCACAGCAGCCAGGTGTCGATAGTGCCGAAGAGTAGGTCGGCAGCCTCAGCCTTTTCGCGAGCGCCCTCGACGTTGTCGAGAATCCAGCGTACCTTTGGTCCAGCCGGGTAGGAGTTGATACGCAGGCCCGTGGTCTCACGCCAGCGGTCCGCGCCTTCATCCCCCATGAGCTCCTTACAGATGGCGTTCGTGCGGGTGTCCTGCCAGACGATGGCGTTGTAGACCGGTTCACCAGTGTTCTTGTCCCAGACGACAGTGGTTTCACGCTGGTTGGTGATACCGATTGCCTCAATGTCCTGGGAGGAGATGTCGCCATCAGCGAGAGCTTCACTGACTACGCGACGGGTGTTGGTCCAAATCTCCTGGGCATCGTGCTCGACCCAGCCCTCTTCCGGGAAGATCTGCTTGTGCTCCATCTGGGCGACAGTGACGATCTCTGCGTCATGGTTGAAGATGATGCAGCGGGTGGAAGTAGTTCCCTGGTCAATGGCGAGGACATATTTGCTGTGCATCATGGGGGATACTCCTAGCGAAATTGTGTGTAAATGTGAGTTTTCGGACTTGCGCTATTCTATTGTGCGTTTACTCTCATATTCCCGTTATCCGATGGCAAAGGCAAGAGCGCCTGCAGCCACGGCTGCCAGCATCGGTGCGACAATCGGAACCCATGCATATGCCCAGTTCGCATCGCCCTTGCCCTTGATCGGGAGCACGAAAGCGTAGGCCAAACGGGGGCCGAGGTCACGAACAGGGTTGATAGCGTATCCAGTCGGGGAACCAAGGGAAAGACCAATCGACACAATGATGAACGAGACACCGAAGTAGGTCAGCGGGCCAAGCTCGCCGCCGGCTGGGCCGAACAGGATGAATGCGAGCAGAACGAAGGTCGCGATGAACTCGGTGACGGCATTCCAAAAGTTATTTGGATGAACCGGCGCGGTGAAGAAGTTGCCACCAGTTTCGGCATTCGCATTGGTCGGATTGCCGTTGTCGTCAACGCCATTGGCATCGAACAGCTGCTTAAATGCGGCCCATGCCAGGATTGCACCTACGAATGCGCCCAACAGCTGACCTGCGGCATAATAGGGGACCAGGCTCCAAGCCAGGCTGCCTTTGACTGCCAGGGCAACGGTTACCGCTGGGTTCAAGTGCCCGCCGGATACGTCAGCAATAGATGCGCCAGCGAAAACGGCCATACCCCAACCGAAGGCAATGCCCAACCAGCCTGCATTTGCAGCGCGGGTAGTCCGGAGGTTGATAGAGGCGCAGACTCCGTTACCGAGCAGAATCAGAATGGCGGTTCCGAAAAACTCCCAGAGGAATGCCTGGGATCCTGTGATTGTCTCCATGAGATGTAGAAAACTCTCTGTGAGTCGTGACCGGGCAAGGTCACGATGAATCTTGCAACGTAGAATTCTTTAGGTATAAGAAATGCCGGCGAGAAACTATTTTTCGCCGGCACTTTTATTTCGACCCCATCAGCCCTTTGAAGTGCGAAGCCGTTTTCCCGAGAAGGAAGCTATTTCGTTGTGGCTACAGCGCTGGTGGCCATTCAAGAGCTAACTCCTATGGCCACCTAGGGGAGGGTGGGAAATGAACTAGCGGTCGAGGCTGACGTCGACGTCCGCGCGAGTTTCCACTGCGTGAGCAGCAATCTCGTTAGCGGCCTTGTCGGTCAGTTCATGCTCAGCTGCCAGGGTTGCTTCGACGCGTTCGATGAAGACCTTGATTTCCTTCTCCATCGTCTCCTTGTTCCAACCCAGAGCTGGGGCAACCAGTTCCGCGGTGGCCCGGGCACTGTCGACGCCACGGTGTGCGTACTCCATGGAGACACGCAGGCGGCGCTCCAGAATATCGTCGAGGTGCATTGCGCCCTCGTGGGTCACTGCGTAGAGGACCTCAGCGCGCATGTACTGCTCAGCGGCCTCCAGTGGCTCGAGCAGGGACTTGTCCTCAGCTGCCGGAGCCAGAACCTCGTAGATAAGGGAGCCGTAGCGGTTGAGCAGGTGCTCGACCTGCTTCTCGGTGATACCGAACTGCTTGGCCAGCTCTGCCTTCTGGTTGTTCAGTGCGTGGTAGCCATCGGCACCGAGCAGCGGGACATCAGCGGTGACGGACTCTGGTACCTTGCGTGGAACATCCTGGACTGCAGCGTCAATGGTGTCGGCGCCGATGACGCGGTAGGTGGTGTACTTACCGCCTGCGACGGAGACCATGCCCGGAGCAACGTGGGCAACAGCGTGGTTACGGGAGAGGTTAGTGGTGGAGTCGGAGTCGCCTTCCACCAGTGGACGCAGACCCGAGTAGACACCGACGATGTCGTCGTAAGTAATCGGACGACGAACCTTGGCGTTGACGTGATCGAGGATGTAGTCGATGTCAGCGCGGGTAGCTGCCGGGTTTGCCAGGTTCATGGTCCAGTCGGTGTCGGTGGTACCGATAATCCAGTACTCACCCCACGGGATAACGAACAGGACGGACTTCTCAGTCACGAAGGTCATTGCCACCGAGCCCTCAAGAGCGGACTTCGGAATAACAATGTGGACACCCTTGGAGGTGTGGACGCGGAACTTGCCGGTGACGCCAGCCAGCTTCTCAATCTCATCGGACCAAATGCCGGTGGCGTTGACGAAAACGTTGCCGCGGATAGTGGTGGTCGCGCCAGTGTCGGTGTCAAGGAGCTTCGCGCCGACGATGCGCTCGCCTTCCTTCACGAAGTCGACAACCTGGGTGGAGGTGCGGACGTCAGCGCCGAAGTGAGCAGCGGTGCGCAGGACAGTCATGGTGTGACGGGCATCGTCAACCAGAGTGTCGTAGTAGCGAACGCCGCCGACCACGGCATCTTCCTTCAGGCCCGGAGCCTGCTTCAGGGTTCCCTTGCGGGAGTAGTGCTTCTGCATCGGAACCTGCTTGGCGCCACCCATGACGTCGTAAAGGAAGAAGCCCGATGCCATGAACGGACGCTCCCATACGCGGTGAGTCAGAGGGAAGACGAAGCGCAGTGGCTTAACCAGGTGCGGTGCCAGATGCGACATGGACAGTTCGCGCTCGCGCAGGGATTCAGCTACCAGGCGGAAGTCCAACATCTGCAGGTAGCGCAGACCGCCGTGGAACATCTTTGAGGAGCGGCTAGAGGTACCGCCTGCGAAGTCACGAGTTTCAATGACCGCAGTCTTCAAACCACGGGTTGCGGCATCGAGCGCAGCGCCAGCGCCTACAGAACCGCCGCCGATAATGACGACGTCGTATTGCTCGGTACCGAATTTCTCCCAGGTCTTTTCATGCTGTTCCTTGTTCAGAACTGCAGATGGGGCGAGAGATGAAGAGGACGACATTTTCCAATCCTTCCCGGTGGGGGCGTTGATTTTTTCGTCGAAGAGAATTTCTCGGCTCACGGCTCAGGTTACCAAAACTCGGCTTACTTGTGAGCGCCAACCTACGGTTACGTAGATATAAATAATGGGGCAAAAAGTCACGAAAATCGCGCCAGTAATGTTGTCCGATTTTCCGCAGGTAGATGGCTATGTTAATAGAGGTTTTCCACTTTTAGACTGAAAGTCAGCTGGCAATGAAACCCCCCATAATGGGGGTGTCAAAGATGGCTGATGGGTGGGCAATGGGTGCACGGCGGGCGTGTGGCGTATTTGAGAGGCGATGACTGGAGCTGCGCTCGCATTTACACATGAATATGAGCCTGTAACGACATTTATTCACGAGTCTCAGATACCAGTGCATATTGCCCCGCTAAGGGGTGCGAAAGATTGTAGAGTAAAGGCCATGTTCAAGGATCCTGTGTACTTAACGATTATCGGATTGGCGCGCACCGTCTTCTTTGCCCAAGGTTTGAAGTTCACCGTTAAGGGCTGGGAAAACGTGCCGAAAGACTCTGGCGCCGTTCTCGTTACTAACCACACCGGATACATGGACTTCACCTATGTCGGTCTTCCATTCCGCAAGCACCGCCGTTTTGTCCGTTTTATGGCGAAGAAAGAAGTGTTCGACCACTCGGTCGCAGGACCAATCATGCGTGCTTGTAAGCACATTCCGGTCGATCGCACTGACGGCTCCAAGTCTTTCGAAGAGGCCTGCGCGAAGCTGGAAAACGACGAGTTGGTAGGTATCTTCCCGGAGTCGACTATCTCGCGCAGTTTCGAGGTCAAGCATTTGAAGTCCGGCGCAGTGCGTATGGCGCAGCGCACCGGCAAGCCCATCATCCCCGTGCTGATTGTGGGATCCCAGCGCGTGTGGACGAAGGGGCACCCCAAGCATCTCGGCCGCAGCAATACTCCGATTCACATTACGGTTTTGCCACCGTGGACACCGGAGGGGGATCCGGCAGAAGCCACCGAGAAGCTGCACGAAATCATGGATCAGGGCGTTCGTCAGCTCTGGGACGAGTACGCAGCTGAAGAAGGTCCCCTGCCGAAGGGCGCCTACTGGGTGCCGGCTCGTCTTGGCGGTGGCGCACCGACTTTCGAAGAGGCACAGGCAGAGGACCTGAAAGTCGAAGAAGAGCGCCAGCGTATCCGTCATTTGCGCGGTGACCTGGCTGCATTCAAGGAAAAGCTAGCCGAGTCGGCGCGTGAATTCGGCGATCAGACCAGGCAGCAGTTCCTCGATGCCTCGCACACGATGAGCGCGGAGTCTGCTCGTCGAAGGGAACAGACGACCGCGCTGTTGGCGCAGTTCCGTCAGTCTGTGGAACAGATGGCTGATGATGTCGTCGCCGGCGCCAAGGAGAGCAAGGAGTCCGTGCGTACTGCCACGGATTCGATGCGCGTGACGTTCCGCGAAGCGTACGTGCAGCTCGAGAAGGCCTCCGCCTCTGGTGTTGAACAGACGCAGCAGACCGTTTACCGTCTTATCGGCCAGTCGATGATGATTCGCGACAAGCTTCCACAGCGCTTGAACAGGCTCATCACCGCTCAGCCGGAGACGTTTATCTTCGATTACCCCGCATCGCTTGCCGACGACGCGGGCACAATTAGCGAAGAAACTATCAAGGCCTTGCAGCAGCTCGGTGATGTCGGAGCCACAATCGTTGTTCTGCACGAGTCGGGAGATAAGCCGAATCTATCGGCTTTGGAATCGGTTGACCTGCAGGTCGTGGAACTTCCGGAGGGCGCCAGCAAGCTGGACGTCACAAATGCGGTGGTTAGCACGCTGCGCAAGCAGGCTCGCAAGGAAGAAACCGCGATTCTTTTTGCCGGTCGCTCGAACTTTGAGGAAGCTACACAGCGTGTCGGCATGCCGGTAGTTATGGCCGATGCGGACTGGGCCTTGCTGAAGAACGCGGACTGGGTAATCGACACTGTCGAGCATGGGGGAGTAGCTGCAACGCTGCAGTTGTTGCACGACCGGTTTTGCGATGACGGTGAAGATGACAACAGTGAGGACGGCAAGTAGTTCGAAGTGACCGAGAGACTACATCCACTACTCGTAGCTTCGGATATTGACGGGACGTTCATCGACTCGCGGGAGCGGGTAACTCCCCGCCTGCGACAGGCCGTCACGCGAATGCTACGCCGCGGCACCCCGTTAGTGCTGGCCACGGGAAGGCCGGCCCGGTGGTTGCAGCCAGTGCTCGAGCAGCTGCCGGTTCAGCCGTTGTGCGTGTGTGCCAATGGCGCCGTGATTTACGACTCCGGCCGTGATGAAGTAGTTGCCGCCAACACACTGAAGCCAGAGACGCTGCGATACGTCGTTAAGCATGCGCGCGAAGCGACGCGATCCATCGGTGGAATCGGCATTGCGGCAGAGCGCGCTGGGACATCGGCGAATGACGCCATCGATGAGCTTTTTGTGGTGGCACCGTCCTATGACCATGCGTGGGAATCGGATGAGCACGGTGAGCTTGCTGAAGAGGCCGTGTTGTCAGAACCCGCGACGAAACTCTTGCTGCGAAACTCAGATGTGAACAGTGCCCAGCTATATGAACTGGTCGCCCCCGCAATTGACGCGAGCCTGGCGCACGTGACCTACTCCATGCCGGACGGGCTTTTGGAGGTGTCCGCGCCGGGCGTGACTAAGCGCGCCGGGCTTGAATACGTATCTGAACTGGTCGGAGCGACCGCGAAAGATGTGGTCTGCTTCGGTGACATGCCGAACGATATCGAGATGCTGTCGTGGGCGGGCACGGGTGTGGCCATGGGCAATGCGGCTGACAGCGTCAAGGAGATTGCAGACGAAATCACCGCCACCAATGATGATGACGGTGTTGCTCGTGTGCTGGAGCGCTGGTTCTAGCTAGCCTCGAGGTTTTTCCCCGCGCCAGCTGGCTGACCAGTGCTCGACAGCGTCTGCTTCGGGTTTACTGCAGCGTTTACTTCAGCTCGGTCTTGACTTCGCCGGTGGTGCGGTCGAAGGTGATTGAACCGTTCTGGAACTCAGCGCGCTCGATGTTTCCATCGACCACCTGGGTCTTCGTCGGAGCGCCCAGCTTGCCGACCTCGAAGCCTTGGCGGGCCCACTCGTCAGCAATCTTGCCCCAGATAGCGTGAGCGCCGGTGGTGTCGGAGTCGGTGATTACGCCGTTAGAGAACTTCACGTAGCGCAGGGCATCGGCCTGGCCCGCATTGTTCGCCACGGTAGAACCGCTCTGGATACCGGACATCGCGTAGCCGAGAACCGAGCCCATTTCCTCGGAGACTTGGCGCCATTCGGCAGCCAGGTCGTTCTGCTCATTGATAGTGATGATCTGGTCAATCAGAACCGGCAGGTCAGCAATCGATGGTCCGTTTTCAATCGAGCGTCCAACCGCACCCAGAATGGCATCGGCGGTCTGCCCCAGACCCGGTGCGCCGAGCATGCCCAGCGCCGAGGCCAGCATCGAACGTGCGCCCGAGACTGTCTCCAGAGCCTGTGCCTTCTGCTGCTCGTCGGATGCGCTCGGCGAGGAGGAGTTGCTCTGCTCGCTTGCCGACGGTGCGGAGGAATCAGCCGTAGCAGTGTCACTGGTGTTCGTGGCGTCGGTTGGCTCCGAGGTATTCGAAGTACCCGAGGTGGTCGAGTCGGAGCTCGACGTTGTCGACGAAGTGGTGCTCGATGCGCTCGAGGACTTCTCGGAGGAGGAGGTCGTGGACGTACCCGTGGATGCCGAAGTGGTCGAAGTGGTCGAGGTAGTCGAGCTCGACTCGGTTGACTCGGTCGATTCGGTCGACTGCGAATCTGCGTCTTCGGCGGTCTTATCGCCCTTTTCATCCTGCGGAACGAGGAGGTCAATCAAGCCATCTGGGCCCTCATTGTCAATCTTTCCGCTGGTCAGACTGTTGTACTTCTTTTCGGCAATCGAGCGGATCTTGCCCATCTGGGCGTAGCCAGCATCACCTGGGCAGGTGGTGTTACCAACATCGCGGTGCGCGAAGATGGTCGGCAGAGTGACCTGCTTGCCGTATCCATACTTGGAGTAGCTGGTGCCACCCGAAGTCATCTGGATCTGGCCGGTCGGCTTGACGCCGGCGACCTTCAGACGCCAACCAATCATGTTGCCCACCGAGTTCAGTGCAGCCTCACTGGGAGCAACCGAAGTGTAGTTACCCATCATGGAGATGCCGAAAGTACCGGTGTTGAAGCCACCTGCGTGAGCGCCCTGGACATTCTTATCCAGGCCACCGTAGCGGCCCTCGAAGATGTTGCCGTACTTGTCGACCAGGGCGTTGTATCCGATGTCGCACCAGCCCAGAGTCTGTGCGTGGTACTGGTAAATGCCGCGGACGATACCAGCGGACTGGCTCTCGGTGTAGTTGTTTGAGCCAGCGGTGTGGTGCACGGTGGCACCGACAAGCTTGCTGTCGTAGTCCGCGCCCTTACAGCGGTTATTCTCGTTGGCACCCCAGCCGGCACGGGTAATGACCTTCGGCATGCCCGTGACATTCTTGGCGTCCACAATTGGGTCGATGCCGGATGCGGCAGCCTGGCCGTCAATAAGCACTGCGTCGACCTGGTCGATTGGCAGTTCATCGGCGACCGGCTCGATGTCCGTCCACTTCACTGGGAGGTTCGGCGAGTCCAGACCTGCAGCGTCGTTAGCGCTCGGAGCGGTCGGGTCATCGAGTGCGTCCTCAGGAGCTGCATCCGGAGTCTGCTGGTAGTCGGAAGCGGCATCGTCAACGGCCTTGGCTGCATCCGTAGCGGATTCCTTTGCATCCTCCACGGCCTTCTTGGCGCCCTCGGCATTAATCTCGTCGAGGTTGAGCTTGGACAGATCCAACTTCTCGGCGCCCTTGATGTCCTTCAGATCCACGCCGGAACCCGGGCCGAAGATGTTGAGCCCGTGGGTGGAAACCTGAACACGCTTGGTTGGCTCGATGTAGATGAGCTCCGTTCCGTTCAGACCGTTGCCATTGCCTTCAGCGGGGTAGTCCGGGTCGACGCTGAACCAGTCGGACCAGGAACCGTCGGCGCGCTCGGCGCGGACGAAGCTGGCGATATCAGGGTCACCGGCCCACGTCAGTGCAAACTGGGAAAACTCGGTATCGGAGGTAATTTCCTTGACGACACCGCGGTTGGGATGAGCCTCGTCGGCAAGCGACTGTGTTGCGATTGCCGCGTCTTCGACGAGAACGGAGACGCTGTCTGCAAGCGACTTGCTCTGGACGATCGGATCGATGGGGCCGGCGCCGTTGTCCTCGATGAGGTCATAAGCGGCACCTGCGCCGACAACGGCGACGGGTGTCAGAGCAAGGGTCGCCACGGCAGCGAGTACCAAGGATTGCTTGGCACCTGCGCGGCGATTGATGCGGCGGCGACTAAACACGGTAATAACTCCTGGGTGATTACGAAAATCTGGTGCTACACCACAAATGTGATGTGGTTATGCCTGGATTGGATAAGCGGGGACTTAGTTCTGGGGCGCAAACCAGGCCTGCGTAGCTTCGGCAGGGTTGGCTGGCAGGGAATCAGTTAGAAACTCACCGAGAACCTCGCCTGGCGTGGGCGTTTCCACGTTTCCGAGGGAACCGCCGTTGTCGCCCGACTCGCCGGTGCCCGGAATCGACGGAATGCTGGCGGCCTCTCCGTCCTGGTTGTTCGAATCCGTCGAGCGGCCGGCGATACCCGCTCCGCCGGCGCCATCAAACTTGGCTTTGGCTGCAGCGCGGATGGCATCCATCTGCTGGTAGCCGAAGGTGCCCGGGCATGAGGTGTAGCCGGTGTCGCGGTGGCCGAAGATGGCCGGGAGGTTCACGGTCTGGCCGGAGCTGTAGCGTGCCTTCGAGTAGCCGGCGCTGGTCAGTGCGGCGGTGGACATCGGATCGACGCCACCGACCTTCATGCGCCAGCCGACCATCTCGCCGAGTGCAGTGACGGCCGCATCCGGAATCTCCAGCTGGTCGTGATTGCCCATCACCGAAATACCGAAGGTGCCGTTGTTGAAGCCACCTGCGTGTGCGCCTTCAATGTTCTTGTCCAGGCCGCCGTAGCGCCCCTCGTAGATGTTGCCGTACTTATCGACCAACGCGTTGTAGCCAACATCGCCCCAGCCCAGCGTCTTTGCGTGGTAGGCGTAAATGCCTCGGACAATGGCCGGTCCCTGCGACTCTGAGTAATTGTTGGAACCCGCGGTGTGGTGGATGCACGTGCCCTTGAAAGTGCTGTAGGAGCTCGAACCGCTGCGGATGGACTCATCTGCGCCCCATGCTGCACGGCTGATTACATTTGGCGCACCGGCAATCGACGACTCGTACGCAACTGGCTGAATAACCTCGCCGACCTGCTCTACGCCGTCGATGAAAACTGCCTGGACGGCGTTGAGGGACAACGCGGCCGTAGCACTGACGAGGTCCTGCAGGGAACCGCCGATGGTTGCGGGGTCAAGATTGTCGATACCAATGATGTTGCGTGGATCTAGGCCCTCGAGGAGGTTCAGTCCGACAGTCGACACCTGCACGCGCCTGGTGGGCTCAACGAACAGCAGCTCGGTGCCGGACTGTCCGGAGTTATTCATCGGGCCGTGAGAATCAGCGTGGAACCACGGGCCAAAGCTGCCATCTTCGCGTTCGGCGCGAACGTAGAGCTGCAGGTTGTCATCGCCCGGCCAGGTCAGGGCGAACTGGGAGAACGGTTCGTCGCGGGTGATGTCCTTCACGAATCCGCGAAGCGGGTGCAGGGCATCGGTAATGGCATGCGTGCCGACGGCTGCGTCGTCAATCATCATCGTGACAGCGTCAACCAGCGGCGATGTCGAGATCTTGGCCGCGATGGGGCTGGCGCCTGGGCTTTCAACCAGGGTAGGGGCCTGGCGAATACCCCATGTTGCTAGTGGAGCTGCGGCAGTAGTAGCTGCCAGTCCATAGAGGAAGGTGCGACGGCCCATCGACGGGGCATTGATGCGACGGCGAGTTGGCACGGTAAAAGCTCCAAAAAAATGGGGTACAGGGTTATCGACCCGAGGCCTACCCCGGGGTCGAAGGGAAGGAAAGTTGCAAAGCAACAGAAAATTCTGAGGAGGATGTTACCAGTGTGACTAAAAAAATCTAGTGAGGCATCTGTGTTTCCCCGTTAATTTTGGGAAAATTATCAAATAATGTGACCAAACGAACGTTGGGTTGGGCTCACGTGGACGTCGTAAAGCCCGCGTGTACACCCGCAAACCGGATGGAAATGCAATAGGTTTTAAGGCGTGAGTAGCGAAAAGAACACCACTGCCAATGAATTTGCTCCGAAGTCCCTACAGGACATCAAGGACAACACCTACGACCTCATCGTGGTCGGCTCGGGTTTCTTCGGTTTGACCGTTGCTGAGCGGACCGCCAATGAGCTGGGTAAGCGCGTGCTCGTTGTTGAACGCCGCAACCACATCGGCGGCAACGCCTACTCGGAGGCAGAGCCGGAGACTGGCATCGAGGTGCACAAGTACGGTGCGCACCTGTTCCATACCTCTAATAAGAGGGTGTGGGACTACGTCAACCAGTTCACTGACTTCACCGACTACCAGCACCGCGTGTTCGCTATGTACAAGGGCACCGCGTACCAGTTCCCGATGGGGCTGGGGCTGATCAACCAGTTCTTCGGCAAGTACTACAGCCCGGACGAGGCTCGCCAGCTGATTAAGGATCAGACTGACGGTCTGGATCCGCGGGACGCGAAGAACCTCGAGGAAAAGGCCATCTCCCTGATTGGCCGCCCGCTCTACGAGGCCTTTGTCAAGCACTACACCGCCAAGCAGTGGCAGACCGACCCGAAGAACCTGCCGGCCGGAAACATCACCCGTCTGCCCGTTCGCTACACCTTCAATAACCGCTACTTCAACGACACCTACGAAGGTCTGCCTGTCGACGGCTACACCGCCTGGCTGGAAAACATGGTGACCTCCGACAAGATTGACGTCGTTGTCGACGCCGACTGGTTCGAGGTGCGTGACGAGCTGCGCGCTGTCTCCCCGGATGCTCCGGTCGTCTACACCGGCCCGCTGGACCGCTACTTCGATTACGCAGAGGGCAAGCTCGGATGGCGCACGCTGGACTTCGAGATGGAGGTTGTCAACACCGGCGACTTCCAGGGCACCCCAGTGATGAACTACAACGACGCAGATGTGCCGTACACCCGTATCCACGAGTTCCGCCACTTCCACCCGGAGCGCGATTACGTCAAGGACAAGACGGTAATTGTTAAGGAATACTCCCGCTTCGCCGATGATGGCGACGAGGTCTACTACCCGATCAACACCCCGGAAGATCGCGAGATGCTGGAGGCTTACCGCAAGCTCGCCGCAGCAGAAGCGCAGGAGAACAAGGTCCTCTTCGGTGGTCGCCTGGGTACCTACCAGTACCTGGACATGCACATGGCAATCGGTTCCGCACTGTCGATGTTCGACAACAAGATTGCGCCGTTCTTCAACGACGGCGAAGCAATCGAGCAGGAGCGCGGGCACTAGTTTGCCGCTTGCGGCTCCCGCACTAGTATTGCGCGAGTGTCGCGCGAAGAAAACCAAACCGAAGTTCCCCAGCAGGGGCCATTGCTACAGCGTGTGAACAAGTTTCTCACCCTGCCAGTGGCTCCCGTAATTCTGGTTCTCATCGGTTCTCTCGGCACCCAGGCCGCGGCCGTGCTGGTCACTGGCATGCTTTCCACGGTCGGCGCGCCGGGCATATCGGGCTTACGCATGACTGCCGCGGCCATCATCATGGTGGTCCTGTTCCGGCCAAAGCTGTCCGGGATGACCCGCGCTCGCGCCATCAACATCGTGGTCTACGGCATCGCTATGGGCATGATGAGCATGATGATTTACGCCGCTATCGCCCGCCTCCCGCAGGGCGTTGCCGTCACCATCGACTTCCTCGGCCCCTGCGTCGTCTCCTTCCTGGGACTGAAAATGTGGCGATCCCGCCTGTGGGCCATCGTCGCTTTCATCGGCGTTGCCCTAATCGCCCAGCCCTCCAATGACCTGGACCTTATCGGCATTGGTTACGCCGCGATCGGCGCGATCTTCTTCGGCGCCTACACGCTCTTCTCCGCCCGAATGGGCAGTTCCGAGGGCGGCGGCATGCCGGATCTGGCGCTGTCAGTGGTCGTCGCAGCAATCGTGCTCGCGCCGTTTTCCGTTTCCGCCGCACCGCTTGTCGACGGTTCGATGTGGGCCACCATCGTTATTTCTGGGTTCATTGGTGCTGTGATTCCCTACGTGATGGACACCATCGCTGCGGGAATTGTCTCAGCGGCGGTCGTCGGCACGCTCTTTGCACTAGATCCGGTTATCGGTGCAATCCTGGGCTGGGCGTTTTCCGGTGACCGAGTGACTTGGTCCATGGCGCTGGGCATTGTGCTGATCGCGGTAGCCGGCGCGATTATTACCTGGCGTGGGGCGCGGGAGTCGCGCGAGCTTGCGCAGTAGAAACGCGAATACCGGAACCCGCCGAAAGGTGGGGTTTCGACGTGTTCTGCTGGAAAACAACAGTGAATGCGGGTAAGTTTGTCGAAGATTTATTGTTTCTTAAGGTAATTCCCTGAAGAGGAAACACGCCTGATAGCTCCCACCGGTCGTGGGGAGTCGCACATTGTGAGGAGAATGCACACGTGAAAATCACCTCTACTTTCCGTGGTTGGCGCCGAAAGGTTGCAGCCGTTGCGTCCGCAGCAGCTGTGGCTGCGTCTGCATTGACCATGGCGCCGGCCGCGAGCGCGGCGGGCGACCGAGGTTCGCTGCGCCCGGGTTGTGAATGGGATTCGTACCAGTACTTCACCCAGAAGTGCCAGGTTTATTCGCCGGCCATGGATCGTGATATTCCGGTCCAGATTGTGGCCTCTGCCAATGGTGGTAACAAGGCTCTCTACCTGCTAGATGGCCTGCGTAGCCCGGCTGATGCCTCAGACTGGGTGGAGCACGGTAACGCTCCACGTACTTTTGAGGGGTCCAACGTCAACCTGGTTATTCCAGGTGGTGGCGGCGGTAGTTTCTACACCGACTGGAAGCGTCCGTCGGTTAGTGTGCACGGTCCGTTTGTAAACATGTGGGAGACTTTCCTGACTCAGGAACTGCCGGTTTACCTTGAGCGTGAGTTCGGCATTTCTCGCACTGGTAACTCCATTGCAGGTCTGTCCATGGGCGCATCTGCTGCACTGTCGCTGGCATACAACCACCGAGACCAGTTCGGTCAGGCTCTTGCCTTCTCCGGTTACCTGCACACCACCGCGCCGGGTATGACCACTGCAATTGAGGCTGCTCAGTTGTCGGCGGGCTACAGCTCCTTCGACATGTGGGGTGCGCCTATGTCAGCGGAGCGTGTCCGCAATGATCCGTACCTGAACGTCGAGAAGATGAAGGGGCTGGATCTGGTTATTACCTCGGCAAATGGTGTTCCGGATGAGGTTCGCGACCCGAAGAACCTCTACCGTGTTGTTCCGAAGGCCGGTGGTGTTGCGCTGGAGTCGCTGTCCCGCTTGTCCACCCGCGAGTTTGAGTTGCGTGCTCGTACCTCCGGTCTGGATGCCACGTTTGAATACGAGCAGACCGGTATCCACGATTGGCCGACCTGGGATCGTAACCTCCAGAACTCCAAGGCCCGCATCGAAGGTTTCCTCGGAGCTTAAAACTAGAACCTGAACGAAAAAGCCCCTATGCGCAGCAGATAGTCCGCAGCGCGTAGGGGCTTTCACATTCTGGGCTGTCGCTAGCGTGGCAACAAGAGGCAATCCGCCACGGGCACTAGGATGCTATGAGATAGAAACGTCGGTAACTTATCGGCGGCAACATCCCCGGTAGACCTTTCGGAAAGTGGTTGATACGTCTCATGGCATCACAGCCTGAACAAAAGCGGACACATACCCCGACAACGTCGTCAAGCCTTGCCGTTGAACGCCTGCAGCGGATTTTGCTGCCAAAGTTGGGTGAGCCCCGTGATGTCCGCTCGCTCTACTTGGTTGAGCCGGAGACGAATGCCGGTCGCGTGCAAGCGCATTCGCGCACGTCAGCCACCATTCCGGCGGGTGATGAAGTTAGTTTTGAAACCTACTTCAATGCGTTTCCGGCCAGCTACTGGCGCCGGTGGACGAATCTGGACAATGTTGTCCTGCGCCTGGAGCTGTCCGGTACCGCGCGCGTGGACATCTACCGTTCGAAGATTGACGGTGCGCGTATCGCCGTGACCGGCGAAGTTGTCGGTGACCTGGGTGCAGCGGCTGAAGGCGCAGAAGCCAAGGTGGACGGCAAGGATGTGCATGTTTGCGAAATCCCAGTACCGCTGACGCAATTTGAAGACGGCGGCTGGATTTGGTTCGACCTCACCTGTGAGACGGACGTGGTAATCCACTCCGCAGGTTGGTACTCCGATATCGAGGCGCCGAGCCAGACGTACCCGGACGGCACGGAGCACCCGGCGCCGGAGGGACGCGTCACTATCGGTATCCCGACGTTCAATCGCCCGACCGATGCAGTTGCTGCTCTTGAGGCGCTGTCCTCGGATCCTGAAGTCGATGCCATTATCGACGCTGTTTTGATGCCTGACCAGGGCACCAAGCATCCGGCAGACGAGCCGGGCTTCGATGCTGTCGCCGAGCACTTCGGTGACCGCCTGCGTATCTTCCCGCAGGGAAATCTCGGTGGTTCTGGCGGGTACTCCCGCATTATGTACGAGGCCCTGGGGGGTCCGGATTCGGATTCGAAGCGTGCGACCGATAGCCCGTTCATCCTCTACATGGATGACGACATCGCCATCGAGCCGGATTCCATTCCGCGCGCGGTCGCTGTTGGCCGGTTCGCGAAGTCCCCGATGCTGGTTGGCGGTCAGATGCTGAACCTGCAGGAGCGCAGCCACTTGCACTCGATGGGTGAAGTCATCGGCCGCCATGACTTCATGTGGACCTCCGCGCCACACGTCCACTATGACCACGACTTTTATGCGCACCCGCTGCGCGATCGCGGGGAGCACGGCACTAACGCAACCGGTGAGGTTGTTGATTCGAAGGACCTTCACCGTCGCATTGATGTGGAGTTCAACGGCTGGTGGATGTGCCTGATTCCGCGCGTCGCTGCTGAGACAATCGGTCAGCCACTGCCACTGTTTATTAAGTGGGACGATGCCGAATACGGTTTGCGCGCAGGCAAGGCAGGCTTTCCGACGGCCACGTGGCCGGGCGTCGCAATTTGGCATATGGCCTGGTCGGACAAGGACGATGCGATTGATTGGCAGGCGTACTTCCACCTGCGCAACCGCTTGATCGTCGCGGCTCTTCAGCACGAGGGCGATGCTGCCGGCATCGTGCGTTCCATGCGCAAGGCCACGTTCAAGCACCTCCTGTGCCTGGAGTACTCCACTGTTGCCATCCAAAACGAAGCCATGAAGGACTTCTTGGCAGGCCCGGAGCATCTGTTCGACATTCTCGAATCGTCGCTGCCGCGCATCAATGCCCTGCGCAAGAGCTTCCCCGACGCGGTTGTGTTGCCGAGCGCAGGCGATCTGCCAAAGCCCTCCGGTATTCCGGGGGTTCCGACAAAGGATGTCGGTGGTCGTCTGGGCAAGCTGAAGAAGGTCGGTTGGCTGGCCAAGGGTTTGCTTCACAGCGTGCGCCCGGAAAACTCCGAGCACCATGCGGTGCCGCAGGCAAACCTGGCGCCGCTGGAGGCGCGTTGGTTTTCCCTGTCGCGTCTGGATGGCGCAACGGTCACCACCGCTGACGGCCGTGGCGTGGTGTATCGCCAGCGTGACCGCGACAAGGCCAAGGCTCTGCTGGAAGAATCCTGGGAGCTGCAAAAGCAGGTTGGGGAACGGTTTGAGCAAATGCAGGCACGCTACCGCGCAGCCTATGACGATCTGACCAGTAGGAAGGCCTGGGCGAATGTCTTCGAAAATTAAAGGCGATCCGTTCGGCGAGTCCGACGTTCTCGTTAATATTCAGCACACGCTTAACGACGTTCCGGGGGTGCTGCCCACCGCGCGTGCCATGAGCTATTTCGGTGAGCACGCCCTCGGATGGATGGGGCTCGCTGCTCTCGGGGCGGCGGTGGATAAGGAGCGACGCATTGGCTGGGCAAAGGTCGGTGTGGCCGCTTTTACCTCGCATGCGGCATCAGTGGTGCTTAAGCGCATTGTCCGTCGCCCGCGTCCCCATGATCGTCGTATAGCAATCGGCGTTGGTACGCCGAGCAAGCTGAGTTTCCCGTCCTCGCACGCGACGTCGACGACGGCGGCGCTGGTGGGGATTGCAAAGTTGGGTTACCCGGCAGCCCCGGCTGTGGGTGTGCCTGCGATTATGCTCTCCCGCCTGGTGCTGGGAGTTCATTACCCAACCGATGTTGCTCTCGGAGCAGCGCTGGGTACAGCCACTGCTCTTGCGGTGGACAAGATAGGTGATAAGGTCATCGAGCCGAAAAAGGCGCAGCATAACCAGGGTGGACAGCCCTCCATTGCGGAAAGGAATGCACAGTGACACAGGCGGAGAACGACAACTTGGCCAATGTGTCGGCCAACCAGCGGCAAGCTTCTCAATCAAGGATTGGGTCCGAGCCGCACACTTCCGGTATCGATGAGCCTGCGCACCCGCAGGGGCATCCGCCGAAGAATCTGCTGGACGGCATGATCAAGGCGCTTCGCCCGAAGCAGTGGGTGAAGAATGTCCTAGTCATTGCGGCTCCACTGGCAGCCGGCAACGAGATCATGGACTCGGGACGTTCGATCGGCACGCTGACCGTCGACATCCTGGTGGCGTTTGTGGCCTTTTGCTTGGCAGCATCGTCGATTTACCTGATTAATGATGCCCGCGATGTCGAAGCTGACAGGGCGCACCCAACCAAGCGCTTCCGCCCAATTGCCGCTGGCGTACTGCCGGTTAGCATGGCGTACATTATGGCGGCCGCACTGATTATTGGTTCGATTGCGGTGTCCTGGTTTGCCTCTGAGGGGCCGGGGCTAGCAATTGTTGTGGCTGTATACATTGCACTGCAGCTTGGTTACTGCTTTGGCCTGAAGCACCAGCCGGTGATTGATATTGCGCTGGTGTCCTCTGGTTTCATGCTGCGTGCAATGGCCGGTGGTGTTGCGGCCAACATCAACCTGTCCCAGTGGTTCTTGCTGGTTGCCGCCTTTGGTTCGCTGTTCATGGCAGCCGGTAAGCGTTACGCTGAGCTGCTGTTGGCGGAGCGCACAGGTAAGAAGATTCGTAAGTCGTTGCAGGGTTACACCGCGACTTACCTGCGCTTTGTGTGGACCCTCGCTGCGACCGCCGTGGTGCTGAGCTACGCGCTGTGGGGCTTTGAGATGGGCCGCGCGCCGGGCACTTCGTCGACTTCGGCTATTTGGTACGAGATCTCGATGGTTCCATTCACTGTGGCCATCCTGCGCTTCGCAGCCGACGTTGACCGTGGTGATGCGGGAAGCCCGGATGAGATTGCGCTCAAGGACCGTCCGCTGCAGGCACTGGCCGTACTGTGGCTGCTGTCCATTGCTATCGCTGTCTACGCTGTCCCGACTCTGGGGTAGTTCCCAGTTCTTTTCCCTTTAAGCGAACTGCGATTTCCGTCGGTTTTCTCGTCGGGTTCTCGTCGGGTTCGGGTGGTAGCTGAAAGCCCATGCACCGAGGGGTGCATGGGCTTTTCTGTACCTCGTTAGTACTTAGGTTGTGTTTGGGGTTCTTGTAGGCGTGTTTTAGGTTTCTCAGTTAGTCCTACGGATCAGCCGGGGGCAGAATTACAATTTTGTAATTCCATGCTGGTAAACATTGTTTCTCCTTGTGGTGGATAGTTTTGGGGAGAAATGTGAGAAATATTACGGAATGATTACGATTTAAACTTGGATGTAGGGAAACGATTGAGTATCGTTACATACTCGAGATTCTTTTGTGGGGTCTCCAGTTGTCGCGTCACAACTGGAAGCAGAAAAGCGAAAGCTCGCGTAAGCGACTGCCTCCGAAAAGTCTGGCGCGGAGGTAAGTCCGAAAGTAAAGAGGAGAACGATGAGCTTTACTGCAGTGAGTCGTAACTTCACGGTGAAGGTCGTAGCTGCCCTTGTGGCTGTTGCAATGGTGTTTGGTGGCATCATGCTCGCATCCGCGAAGGATGCGAGTGCTGATCCAAACCGTGATCGACTGCGTCCAGGCTGTGAGTGGGATCCATACAACTGGTGGGTTCAGTACTGCCAGGTCTTCTCGCCGGCTATGAACCGCAATATTCCGGTTCAGATTAAGGCGGCTACTGGTGGCGGCGATGCGTCCCTGTACATGCTCGACGGTCTGTGGGGCTTTAATAAGGGCGCGTCCGGTTGGATTTGGTCGGGTCACATTGCTCAGACCTTCGCCAATGACAACATCACTCTGGTTGCGCCGGCTGCTGGCGACGGCTCCTTCTATGCCGACTGGAGCGATCCGGCCGTGACTTCCGAAGGGGTCAAGACTCAGAAGTGGGAAACCTTCCTGACTCAGGAGCTGCCGGTCTATCTGCAGCGTGAGTTTGGTGTCAACCCGAACCGCAACGCAATCGCTGGTCTGTCCATGGGTGCGGCTGCGGCGGTTTCTCTGGCGGCCCGCCACCGTGATCAGTTCAAGCAGGTTACTTCGCTGTCCGGTTACTACCAGATGTCCAACCCAGTTGTTGCTACGGGTACCACTGCAATGGTGGCTAGCACTGGTGTAGTGAATCCGACTGGCATGTGGGGTCTTCCGGTTCCGGCCTCGGCGGAACGCCAGGCCCATGACCCTTCGATGCTGCTCGACCAGCTCAAGGGGCTGCCGATGTATGTTTCCTCCGCCCAGGGTGTTCAGAGCCTGTGGAGTGATCCGGAGGTTTTGAACCGTCCGGTGCCACAGCTCCCTGACACCGTCTGGCGTGCCGTGATGGAGTCCGTCTCCCGCGCTTCGACGCAGCGCTTTGAGCAGGATGCTCGCGCTGCCGGCCTCAATGCGCAGTTTGTCTACAGCCCCAACGGTATCCACTCGTGGGAGCTGTGGGGCCGTGATGCCGCGCTTGCTCGCCCGCACATTCTTGGGGCGCTGGGGCTTTAAGTCGGTATTTGTTTCAGAGCGCTCTGGTGCCCTCGTGTGCTGACCTAGCTCTGGTGCTGGATAACTGCGTAAAGGGGCTAGCTTCTTAAGAAGTCTCAATTTTGAAAAAAGACCAATCCTTTTGTTGGGATTGGTCTTTTTTCTGTGTCGAGTCCGGGTTTGGATGCTGAGCGGAAGGTGTGGGTAACGGCTTAGAGGGGCGCAAAGAGTTGCGCTGTCAAAGCTTGAATTCAGTTCCTTTTGCGTGTGTCTCCACGGTTTTTACCCGTAAGAGGGTAAACATGAGAGTCGAACCTTAAAGTAAAGGGTGAAGCTATTCAGGTAGCTATACCGTTTGTTTCGCAGAACGTGTGTGAGATTCTTCTTGCAGCGGCACGCCGGAGGAGGGGAACCTTCGGATACGTTGCTGGTCACTACGTAATTCTGCGAAGCCGAACGGTAAACGCATAGCTCTAGCACCGCGTGATGCTATCTGCAGGTGCCTAATCGGCGCCGGTGCAACACTCAACGTCTCAAATAATTTCAACCAGCGACTTTGTAAAGGGAAGCCCTCTTATGCGCGTAACCGCTAGATTCCTCCGTGGTGGCCTCGGCAACAGCCGGAAGTCATCGCGGGCGTTGACCGCACTTTTGGCACTACCGTTGACTCTCGCTCTCGGTGCCCCTGCTGCAGTGGCGGCTCCCGAGCCAGCTCAGCCAGGTCTGCCCAGCTACGAGGAACTTCAGGCCGTTCAGGGGCAGTTAGCTCAATCTGGAGACCTGGGAGACCTTGCTAAGGCCGCTGAAGCAGCGCAAGCTGCTGGTGCGCAGCTACCTGGCCTGGGCATGCCGAAGCCGATGCCAGGGCCGGAGCGTACGCCATTTAAAGTCGATACTCCCGCAGTGGCGAACCTGCCCAGCGGAGTCAGCGTAGACAAAGTCGAGTGGTACACAGATCACCACGTCATTGCGCACATTCGCTCGGCTGCCATGCCGGAGAAGCCAATTCAGGTTGAGATTTTGCTGCCGCGCGATTGGTACCGCGACAAGGAGCGCACATTCCCGAGCGTCTACCACCTTGACGGTATGGCATCGTTTGATGACTACTCCGGTTGGATTCGCGCTACCAATATCGAACGCTTCTACGAGGACAAGAATGTCCTGGTGGTTATGCCCGCCGGCGGTACATCGTCCTTCTACTCTGACTGGGATCAGCCGGATAACGGTCAGAACTACAAGTGGGAGAGCTTCATTACCAAGGAGCTCGTGCCGGTTATCACCAACGGCTTCCGCGGCAACGATGAACGCGGCATCATCGGTATCTCCATGGGCGCTACCGGTGCTTACAACGTCGCAGCACACTCGCCGGAGCTGTGGAAGTTTGCCGGTAGCCTCTCAGGTTACCTAGACATGACTTCGCCCGGCATGCCGCAGGCAATCGCTCTGGCGATGAAGAACACCGGTGGCTATGACGCGACGAAGATGTGGGGCCCGCTCGGTTCGCAGCGTTGGAAGGACAATGATCCGAAGCTGAACATCGACAAGCTCAAGGGCATGTCGCTGTACATCTCGGCGGGTAACGGCAACACCGGTGAGTGGGACGTGCCGTCGCAGATCGATCCGACGAAGCCGGACAATCCGACCGGTTACGCATTGGAAGTGCTTTCCCGCATGACCAGTGAGACCTTCATCCGGAATGCTCGTGAAAAGGGCGTCGAGCCGGTTGTGAACTTCCGGAGCTCGGGTACTCACACCTGGCCGTACTGGCAATTCGAGGTCAGTCAGGCCTGGCCAACGCTGGCCGATGCACTCCAGTTGCCGGAGTCCGATCGTGGCGCGGTCTGCCGTGTAGGCGGCGAGATTGAAAAGGCCGTCGCATCGCTGCCGGGAATCGGCACCTGCCTGTCGGATGAGTATGGTGTCGCCAAGAATGGCGTGGCTCAGGACTTCACCGGCGGTACCGCCTACTGGCACCCGGATTCCGGGGCACATGTGGTCTGGGGGCGCATCGGTTCGCGTTACAACGAGCTCGGCGGTCCGTCCTCGCCGCTCGGCTACCCAGTGACCAACGAATTGGCTACGCCGGATGGCTCGGGACGATTCGTCCACTTTGAAAAGGGCTCGATTTACTGGACTCCGGAAGGCGGAGCCCACGAAGTCACCGGTGACATTATGAACGTCTGGGGCAAGGCCGGCTTCGAGACCGGTCCGCTGGGCTACCCAGTCGCCAACCACCGCGATATTCCGGGCGGTGTCGCCCAGGACTTCCAGGGTGGCACCATCGTCAAGATCGGCGGCGAAGAACCTCGCATCGTGCGTGGTGAAATCGGCCGTGTCTACAAGGAGCTCGGTGGCGCCGAGTCCGATTTGGGTCTGCCTGTCGACGGCGACGAGGTCAAGCTCGCTCGCGGCGCTTTCCAGCGCTTTGAGCACGGTGCCATTTACTGGACTCCGGAAACTGGCGCACAACCGGTGCGCTCCAACGACATCACTGACCACTGGGGCAGCACTGGCTACGAAAATGGCCCGTTCGGTTACCCGGTCGGCCCACTGCAGCCAGTCAAGGCCGGCGGTCTTGAACAGCAGTTCGAGGGTGGCTGGATTCGCCAGCTCAACGGCAAGATTGTTGAAGAGCGCAATAAGCCAGAAGCACCAGCCCCAACCGCCGACAACGGTGATGACAAGTAAGCCAACCAAAGCAGGGCACTGAATAAGGGATAGACAAATGTCCATGAACAAGTCCTTCCGGACACTGGCTACAACCACAGCTGTTGCGCTGCTGACCTTCGGAGTGGCCGCCTGTGGCAGTTCCACAGTGGAGTCTTCGGAGGTCACCTCGTCGACGACTACGAAGACCTCCACGACGTCGTCAAGCACGAAAACTTCTGCGCCGAAGTCGAGCGAAAAGTCTGCGCCGGAGATCACAGATCCCCAAGCTAAGCGCGTGGACGAAGCGCCCGATGGACAGATGAAGCTCAGTGAGGCGGACGATTCATACCTCGAAGCGCTGGAAAAAGCGGGAATTGATGTTGCTGGGGTGGAGGATCAGCTCATCGGCACAGGTCGCGCGGCATGCGCAGACGCACCGGAGGAGGAGCGTCAGGTCATCGCGCTGGCGATTGCCGGACAGCTGGTCGCACAGGGGCGCTCACAGGAAAGTGCCGAAGAAGTGGCGAAGACTATTGCAAGCTCCGCTAAAAAGGCGTATTGCTAGCACTCATGCGTAAAGTGCTGACAATTCTGGCGGTCATTGTGCTGGTGGCCGCTATTGGCTTCGGCGTAGTGCAATGGCTTAACGACGACCAAGGCGGTCAAACCCCACCGCCCCCCGGCGACGATGGTGGGATTCTGGCCGAACAGCCCGAGTGGTGCCCGGCGGTAGAAGTTATCGCGGTGCCCGGAACTGCGGAATCGCGTGCTGACGATGACCCAATGGCCCCGACCGCGAACCCACATTCGCTGCTGCTTGGCCTGACAAACTCGATTTCGCAGTCCTACTCGGAGGGTGATGTCAAGGTCTGGACTACGCCGTACCCGGCACAGATTAAAACGCATCAGATGCCTGACCAGCTCACCTACGATGATTCGCAGGCAGTCGGGCGCGATGTCACCGCTAAGGAAATGGCTGACGTACACGGACAGTGCCCGCTGACGGACTTCGTCCTGATGGGCTTCTCCCAGGGTGCGGCTATTGCAGGTGACTTGGCCTCTGACATCGGCAATGGTCGCGGTGTCGTTCCGGCCGAGCGCATCGCGGGCGTGGCTCTGTTGGGCGACCCGCGGCGTGACCCCAATCAGGGCGTGAACCAGGGCGTTCCGCTGGCTGGTGTGGGTGTCGAGCTGTCGTTGCAGCCGCTTGGCGGCATTGTGCAGGCTGTGGTTCCGGGCGCAACGATGCGCGGTCCACGAGACGGCTTTGGGCCTCTTAATGACAAGGTCCAGAATGTCTGCGTGCCATCGGATTCCTTCTGTGATGTTCCTCCGGCAGTAGCCGATGCGATCGCACGCGCGCAGGAGATGATTGCCGGCGCGGGTGCGCATGCGACCTACGCCACGAATGACGTAGCAATCCCGGGGACGACTCCGCTGGCCTGGACTGAGGGCTGGACTCGCGAACTGATTGAACAATCGCTGGCGCGACGGTAGAGGCAGCTCAAAAATGTGCGAGACGCGCCCGACCTCGACGGGTACTTGCTGTTAGAATCTTGCTCAAGAACTGGTGTTTAACGTTTCAAAACAACAGGTTCGCTAAAGTTTCGAAAGAAATTGACAAAAATTGCAGGAAGCAGTCTGACAGGACCGGCTATTATCGCCCAAGGAACTGCTGTTCATGACCGGATAATCTAGTCGAAAAGGTAGGGTGCAATGACGAATCCGACAAACCCATATGGAGATTTCGACGAAGACGGTATGCCGAGGTCCCGGGGAAAGTTCGCTGACAGCTCGGGTGCTTACAGCTCCGGTATGCCGTACTCGGATCCGTACCCACCGCAGCAGCCGAACATGGGGCAGGGCTATGAGGACCCGAGCCAGCACAATTTCCACAACGGGTACTCGAACCCGTATCAGAGTGGTTACCCAAACCAGCAGGCGCCGGCGTATTCCGCTGGCTTCGGTGGCCCAAACCCGCACCAGGGCTACGGAGGCGCAGGTGCTCCTGTCTCGGATAAGTCCAAGATTGCAGCGGCTCTGCTTGCCTTCTTCCTGGGTACCCTCGGTGTTCACAACTTCTACCTGGGGCACAACTCGCGTGGTGCTATTCAACTAGCACTGACGGTATTCGGCTGGATTACGGCTATCCTTCTGGTCGGATTCTTCCTAATCATCGGCGTCAGCATTTGGGCATTTATCGAGTTCATTTTGATTCTCGTCGGTAGTGGCTCCTACGCCTATGACGCTAATGGGCGCCGCCTGCAATCGTAGGAGCCTCGTCCGAAGCCGCTAGTTCCTGAACCCGTGCACCGGGGCGGGGATGTAGCCGCCACGGGCAATGAACTCGGCATTGCCCTTGGCATTGACATCAATGACCGGCGCATATCCGAGCAGACCACCGAAGTTCACCTCATCGCCCGGCTTGGTACCCGGCACCGGAATGAGGCGGGCTGCGGTGGTTTTGTGGTTCATCACACCGATGGCGGCTTCGTCGGCAATCATGCCGGAAATCGTGGTCGCAGGCGTGTCACCAGGAATTGCAATCATGTCGAAGCCCACCGAACAAATAGAGGTCATCGCCTCCAGCTTGTCCATGCTGATCGACCCCGCACGGACAGCATCAATCATGCCCTTGTCCTCAGAGACCGGGATGAACGACCCGGACAGTCCACCGACGCGTGAACAAGCCATCAGGCCGCCTTTCTTGACGGCGTCGTTAAGCAGTGCGAGCGCGGCAGTGGTGCCGTGCGTACCGACCTGCTCCAACCCCATGTGCTCGAGGATGTGAGCGACGGAGTCACCCATCTCAGCGGTCGGCGCGAGCGAGAGATCCACGATGCCAAAAGGCACGCCCAGGCGCTCCGACGCCATCGTGCCGACCAGCTGACCCGTACGGGTAATCTTGAACGCCGCCTTCTTAATCTCCTCGGCGACTTCGTTGAAGCTGGCGCCCTGCAGATCGCCGAGCGCGCGATCGACCACCCCCGGACCCGAAACGCCGACGGACACGACACAATCGGGTTCCCCGACGCCGTGGAACGCGCCGGCCATGAACGGATTGTCGCCCACCGCATTGGCGAAAACCACCAGCTTGGCGCAGGCAATCGAGCTGCGGTCAGCGGTTTGCGCCGCGGCTTCCTTTACTACCTCGCCCATGCGACGCACTGCATCCATGTTGATGCCCGCGCGTGACGACGCTACGTTGACCGAGCTGCACACCAATTCGGTCTCGCTCAGAGCGTGGGGAATGGAGTCGATGAGCCGCTTCTCGCTGGTCGTCGCACCCTTTTCGACGAGCGCCGAGTAGCCGCCGAGGAAGTTCACGCCAGAATCGCGGGCGGCGCGGTCGAGGGCCTTGGCCACCACGGTGGGATCGCCTTCGCAACCGGCCGTGATGAGGGAAACTGGTGTGACGGAGATACGCTTATTGACAATCGGAATGCCCAGCTCCGCCTCGATACCCTCGCAGACCTCCACGAGGCGAGCGGCCTGCCTGGTTACGCGGTCATACACCGCCTGTGCGGTGGCTTCCATTTCAGAGCGAGAGCACTCGAGCAGGGAAATTCCCATAGTGACCGTCCGGATATCCAGACGGTACTTCTCGATCATGTCAATGGTGTCGAGGAACTTAGATTGCGCGAAGTTGAAATCCATCCTGGTCGCGCCCTTTAAATCTCGTTGACGGCGTTGAACAGCGCCTCAGACTGGATTCGAATGACAAGCCCCTCCCGCTTGCCGACGGAATCCATGTAACCCTGCAGCGTGCTGATGGGGGTGGCCTTCTCGTTGAACTCCACCCGCAGGATCATGGTGAACCATTTATCCATGAGGGTCTGGGAAACATCGACGATGTTGACGTCCTGCTCCGCCAGAGCAGTGGTGACGGCGGCGATGATGCCGGTGTGATCCTCGCCGGTGACGGTAATGATGGCAAACATGGCCTCAATTTTAGCTGGTGGGGAGGTGGGGAAAATCTGTGGATGGCGGTTGTGCTGGTGGCAAGTTTGTGGCGAAGCATGTTCAGGGCCACCCAAAAACACTTCACGACACCTATGTCACCTCGTGCCATCTGTGGAGGCGGCATGAGGTGACATAGGTGTCGTGAAGTGGGGAGGAGGGGAGGGGGCGTGGGCGTGGGCTGTGCCAGAGCGGGGGCCAGCCTTACGGAGCCAGCCCTATCGGACGTCGACGAACTCCTTGACAATCCACTTGCGCAGGGCGAGCAGAATCAAGCCCAGGACAACCGAGGCGATACCCAGGGTGATGAAGAAGGTGTTCTCAGCAGCGGCATCCTCGTAGTTGTAGAAGCCGGCCAGGGTGCCTGCCAGTGAAGTACCCATAGCGACTGCCATCAGCCAGACGGCCATCATGCGCGACGGGAATGCCGCCGGAGCGACCTTGGTAGCAAGGGCGTTGCCGACCGGGCTCAGCATGAGCTCACCCATGGTGAACAGGAAGAGAATCCAGATAATCGCATACAGCGGAGTGGAGTTCTCACCGCCACCGGAGAATGGGATGAAGAAGAACAGCGAGATACCGATGATGATGTTGGCGACACCGAACTTCACTGGGGTGGACCACTGGCGGTCACCAAGCTTGGACCAGGCGGCTGCAAAGACCATCGAGAAGGCGATGATGAAGATCGGGTTGATCGAGTTAATCCAGGCCGGGGACATTTCCCAACCGAAGATCTCGCGGTCGAGGCGGATGTCCGAGTAGATGGCCAGCACCGTGAACTGCTGCTGGAAGATACCGAAGAACAGCACGCCTGAGACGAACATCGGGATGAAGCCGACCAGGCGAGTCTTCTCCGATTTCGTCGTAAGTGGCGAGGAGTACATCTGCCACCACAGCACCACAGCGGCGATCAGTGCAATCACTGTGACCACAGTGGAAAGAGTCGTGACCGGAACAATTCCGGTGGAAACCAGCGTAACCGAGACAACAGTGATGACCACTGCGATGCCAATCCATACCGGGTACTGCTTCTTCGGCAGCGGGTTCGGAATCTCATGGCCAGCCTCGGCGATGGTGGACTTGCGCATCAGGATGTACTGAATCAGACCGGCAGCCATACCGATAGCGGCCAGGCCGAAGCCCCAGTGGAAGCCCTTCATTCCCCAGATCCAGCCGGTGAGCAGTGGGCCGAACAGGGCACCGATATTGACGCCCATGTAGAAGATGGAGAAGCCGGCGTCACGACGCGGGTCGTCCTTTGCGTAGAGCTGACCCAGCACGACCTGTGCGTTGGTCTTCACGCCGCCGGAGCCGATTGCGATGGAGACAAGGCCAATAGCCAGGCCAATCACGCCGGGGATGAATGCCAAGGAGATGTGGCCAAACATGACCAGGATGGCGGAGTAGAACAGTGTCCGCTCCGAGCCAAGGATACGGTCAGCAACCAGAGAGGCAACGAGTGCGGCCATGTAGACAAGACCGCCGTAAGCACCGACGATAGAGGTAGCAGCACCCTTGTCCAGGCCGAGACCGCCCTGAGTGGTCTCGTAGTACATGTAGAAAGCCAGGATGGCCTGCATGCCGTAGAAGCTGAAGCGCTCCCACATTTCGATGCCGAAGAGGTTGGCGAGACCCCACGGTTGGCCCATGAAGGTGCGGTCTTCGCTGGACCCTGCGGGGTTATGAGTTCGTTGGGTCTCAGCAGTTGGTTGATTGCCGAGAGCCTCGTCTGAAGATTTGTCCATTCTTCAATTATCGAGGCGGAGTGCAAAAATTAAAAACCAGATTTAGTCAGTGAACTAAATCGAAGGGTTAGGAACGGGGCCAAAGGCTTAGTCCAGAGACTTACGAGCAACCGCATTCGACGCTGCTCGCCAACCCAGCAGCAGCAAGGCGCTCATGACTGAGGCAACCAGAATGAAGGACCAGTGCGGGACTGCCGAATTGCGGGTGGCCCACACAGCTAGGCCGACGACGACAGTGCCGAGCCACACAATTGCGCCTGAACTCACTGCACGCGGGTTCGGCTCGTTCTTAATCAGCGCGGTGCCCAGGAGGACACCGAATGCGAACGGCCACCAGGTATCGAGGATATTGATGAAGGTAAAAGGATCCTCGGGAGTGTTGTGAGCCAGACGTGCCAACACGGCGAAAATAAAGATGGCGAGGATGTCAATCAAGAACGTCGATACGCGTGTGTTCATGCTTCTTAGTCTAGCGACCCCTCAGATTGGTGGGTGACCAGCGACCAGCGGCGAGGAAGCCATTAGCGGTCAGCGACTGGCTGATGCTCGGGCTGATCCTTGTGGTCGAAGCCGAGGGCGTAGATAATCCAGCCCACAATTGCCACCAGGACGAAGGAAACGATGCGGTAGACCAGCACCGCTGCAAAGGCCTCGGCGCCGGTGGTGCCGCCTGCGATGAGAGCCGCGGTCAAAGCGGCCTCGACAGTGCCGATGCCGCCCGGTGTGGCCTGGATGAAACCTGCGAGCTTGCCGGTTACGAAGGCCAGCAGCACCTTCGTAGCGGAGATGTCATCGACACCAACGGCACGGATGGCGGCGTAGAGACAGACAATTTCCGCGACCCAGTTGATAAAGGACCAGGTGAAGGAAAGAGCCAAAGTTTGCACGGGCAACTTCACGCTGGTCAGCTGTTTGACGGACTCTTCAAGTCGGTCGACATCGGTGTCCGCGGGCTTCTTTCGAATCTTGTTAAAGACACGCAGACACCACGCGCCTGTCTTGTTGAGAAAAGCCGGGTTCTGCGAAATCCGCCACAGCAAAATGGTGGCTAGTAAAACCGCAATTGCCATAGCGATGAGCACTGCGGTCGTGCCACCCTGTCCGACGAAGAAGAGGCTGCCAAGCCCCAGAAATGCCAGACCTAAAAACGACAACGCGCCCGAAAAAAGCACGAACCAGCTGACAAGGACCGCGGATGCGCCCCACTGCATCATGCGCTTAATCTGCAGCGCCGTGGAGAATGCGGCACCACCGGGAACGGTGACCGCCCACGCGTTGGATGCGAGGGTTAGCGCATTGGTGCTACGGCGAGTGGCTGCTTTTACGCCTCCAGCTCGCAACAGCAGACGCATCACTTCCGCCATCGCGTAGAGCGAAAAAGCCACGGAAAAAATGGCGATGAACAGCCACTTAGCATCGACATCCGCAAGGATTTGGAGCCCCTGGACGACGCTGTCCCAGTTTCTTACCGTCAGGACGATACCGGCAATCACGAGGGCCACGAGGATTATCGATCGTAGCCAGCTCGAATTGCCGGTTTTGAGGACTTTTTTAAGTCGTGACATAAATAAGAAGCCTGTTCGTCTTCCTGTTCGTCTCCCTAGACGTCGCCGCGGTGGTCTCCCTAGTCGTCGTTCTTGCCGTCGCGCTCCTTGAGCAACGACGTGAGCGGACGGAACGGCTGCAGCCACGCACCGTCATCAGGCAGGCGGTCGAGATCGATACGCGGTAGCGGCTCGCGGAAGACGCCCTTGATTTCCTCCAGGTCAACGAAGCGAATCGCATCGGAGGCCAGCGCCCAGGAAGCGTGCTCGTGAAAACCGATGACGGTTACCCGAATCCCCTCGGATGCGAGCTTTTCCAACAGCTCCTGGAAATTCTGGCCATCGGCGGACGCAACGACGACACTGCGCAACACGCCTTCGTCGTAACGCCGTTGGATGTGCGCAATCATGTCGGGGTCAACGTCGGTGTCCTCTTCGATCTTCGGCTTTGCGAAGACCGCGAAACCGACATTGCGCAGAGCCTCGACCCAGGGGCGGACAATCTCCGCTGAGCCCGGGTTGACGTTGGTGAATACCGTGGCCTCGGGGAGGACATCGGAACCGATGTTGTGGGATACGCGCTCGGCTTCGTCGATAAGCCATTTGCCCACGGCGTCGAAGCGCGGGCGGTGTGCGGAGGTCGGGCGGGATCCCAAAATGGCGCCGAGCCCCATGTCCAAGTTCGGGGCGTCCCACACGAGTAGTGCGGTCGGGTGCGTCTCAGTGGTGTTGTAGCTGGCAGAGGTGTTTTGGGTAGTGCTCATGTTCCTATGCCTCTTTCTTGCGCCAGATGAACTCGTGGATGTCGTGGTCGAGGTTCAGGCCGCGGGCTTCGAACTTGGTCGTCGGTCGGTCGAGAAGCATGGGGGATTCCGGCCAGGGCCAGGCGATAGGCTCGAGCGTCGGCTCGACCTCGCGGAGCTCCTCGATCCACTCTGCGTAGTCCGCATGGTCGGTGGCGGCGTGGAAAATGCCGCCGGGCTTCAGACGCGAAGAAATCAGGCGCAACGTGCCAGACTGCACAATGCGGCGCTTGTGGTGGCGTGCCTTCGGCCACGGGTCCGGGAAGAACAGGCGCACGCCGGCCAGCGACTCCGGCTCGATCATGCGCTGCAAAACCTCGACGCCGTCGCCGCGGACCATGCGGATGTTCGACACCTCATTGCGCACGGTGGCGGAGAGTAGTTTCGCCAGGCCAGGGCGGTAAAGCTCAACGGCGATGATGTTGTGGTCCGGTTCCTGCGGAGCCATTGCCACGGTGGACGTGCCGGTGCCGCAGCCAATCTCGACGATGGTCGGTCCCTTGCGACCGAACCATTCCTCCACGTCAATGACTTCGTCGGAGAGGACCTTGCCGTACGTGTCCCAGTTGTCTTCCCAGATCTTTTCCTGGTTGGGAGTCAAAGTGCCACGGCGGAAGGACAGATTGCCGATGCGCGGGTAGTCAAGACCATCGTCGAATTGGGTCTTTTCCGGACGACCTGCAGGCAATTCGCCCTTTTTCGGCTGGCGCTCATGCGGTTGTTCCGCCTGCTCGTCTGCGCGAGTTGGCAATGGTTCGGATTCCTGCGAAACCGCAGGCTGTTCGATATTTTCAGAAAAATCAGAAGTAGTCACGTTCCCTATTGTCCACGACATCGGCCAACTATCCAATCATTGCCCCTAGGATTTTTGTTGTTGTCCTGGCGGTTTCACGCCGGTTGACGATGCCGCGTCGTCCTGAATAGGCGGCACGGCGGGGAAAGTTGTTTTGTCGACTTGCCGAATCCGCGGTCCGCTGTAGGCTGAACGCGAAGCCGCGCTTATTCGTTGGTTGAAGCGGTGCTTGGGGTCTGCCTAGCGCAGCGTTTCAGGGCGCGGAATCTGGCCTACGGGTCGTATGGGGGTTACGCAGGTTTTAACTAAACCACGCAGGGGATTTATGGGAGGGGACTAGGCCGGATGGACCTTATTTCCGCAACTGATGTCACGGAAACAACACAGCCGACAACGGGATCTACATCGTCGTCGTTGCGCGGTGCTGTGGTGGACTGGCTGTCATCACGGCAGGCCGCGCACTCGGACACCGCTAACACGAGCGGCGCGGAGGTGTGCGTCGCCAAGGCGCTTGAGCGTGAGAAACGGCCATCGATAATCTGCGCGCGATTGCGCAGGGGCGTGCGCGAAACCGCTGTGCGCGAGGCGTTTTCGCAATGTCACGCGGAGCTGACCGACAAGCTGTCCGTCCCTGTCGCGCTGGTCATCGAGCAACAACCGATTCGCCATTCGCTTGCCGACGAGTATTGCGACATCGCCACAAACGAGACAGCTGAACACGCCTTTTTGTTCAGCTCCGCGTTGCGGAAGATTGCTGAACGCCACGGTGCGAAAGGCGGATCACGCAATGATGACGGGCTACTCGCAGTGCAGTTGACTGAGATTGCGGCGGCCTTTCCCGCTGCTAGAGACAGCCTGGAGGAGCTGTTATGGCAGCACCGGAGGTAGTTGAGCCACGCCCGGTCTCGGCCGAGGGGCCGGAGCAGCCACCGCTTCTTGTCACCAAAGCCGGGGACGCAGCGGACCGCGCGGACTTCTCGCAGATTGTCGATACTGCGACTCCGCCACGACGCCTGGAGTTTGTGGATAAACGCAGCGCCGTCGTGCTCTATGTTGCAGACAGCGAGGTGCAGCCCACGCGGGAGTGCGTCAGCACGGTTGCAGCCATTAGCCAAGCCACCGGCCGTGTTGCAGTTGGCCTGATTGGCAATGGTGAGTATGCCGAGGCCTGGCGTCAGGAAATCGACAGCACAATCCCAATGGGAGCGCTGGACGCGAGGATGGCCAGAACCCTGGTTCTGCTGGCAGAAGGTCCGCCCAGAAACCCGGGGGAAACACTGAGTGCGCGCCGGGCTCGAAATGTGCGAGCTCAGCTGACACAGGAGCGATCGCGCGGAGCCGGGGCGGCGGCGCGATTGCAGCGGAAGATGCAGTTGGCAGCTGAGAGCGCGGTGCGGGATGCACTCCAGGAAGTGGCTGACGGCCCCGCAGGTGATCAAGCGGAACTTCAGGGTCGTGCCGAGGTCGCAGCGACGCGGCTGCAACAGCGGTGTGGCGACGAATTGGGTCTTCGTGTGGAAATCTCAGTGCCCGCTCCAGCAAGCCCAGCTCGCCCCAGTTATGCCATGGACGCTCTGGTGGCGGTGGCATCGCTTGGCGTGGCGGTCGGCGCAGTGCGGATCGTCCACGGATTGCTGATGTGGATTGGGGTGCCGACGCCTGCGGCGCAGCTGGTCGCACTTGCAATAGGCCTCGGTGTTGCGGTGGCGGCGGTGGGCGCAACGATTCGTCGTAACGCACGCCAACGCACCGCGCAGTGGCGGGCAAATTATCTTGCCCATCTGCGGCAAAAATGGACACAGTCCGTGGAGATGACGGTGCGTGAAGCCATTGGTGCGCGGGGTCCGGGATGGCGAATAGAGCAGCTGGCGGAGTACACCGGAACGCCTGCACGATAGCTGTGACAGCGAAAAGAAATAGGGGGATATCACGATGGATGAGTTTTCTTTACTGCAGTACTTTTCCGATCAACCCGCGTCCGATGGCGGGGTGGAGGCGCGTTCGCCCGCTACGCCGTGTGGTTTGGAGGCGGCGACACCGATTGATGGGCAGTCGGTGGACGTTGGTGGCGCCGGGCTGGTTGTGGAGGTCGATGGGCAGCTCTACGACCTCGGCGACGACGAGGGGTCAATTACGCTTGCCGACGATTCCGGGTTGTCAATCTATTCAGATCTGGACGGTGACGGCACGGTGGATCACGTTACGACGGTCCGTTTTGACGGCACTTGGGAGTCTTGGAGCAGTGATGATGTGAGGGCTGCTGACGCGATGGGCGAAGCAGCAGTGGAACCGGCATCAGCCGCGGGGAAGTGGGATGCGTACTCATGGGAGCAATCCGCTCGGGGCAGCTGGGACTAACGACTTTGGAACCACGGTGCGCGGGGGTACCCGTGTCTCGGTTGCTTACAAATGGGGGTAACTGCACCCAAAGGGCTAATGGTTGTAAATTTATGTGGTGAGGCTGGCCTTATTCACTGGTTATGGCCGTAAATGAACAGGTCGCAAGAATGGGGCGAGGAAAATTATTTGTTGTAAAGCTGTGATGTCACGGCTTGCAAATGCGGGAACGAGCAGATTGTCGATGTGGGGCCCGGCAACTTTCGGTATCCCCAGGTAGCCTTAAATTAAGACGCGAATCAATGAGTCAGGAGAACTGATGTCCGCACCTTCTATTCCTGGTCTCGAGGGCCAGGCCCCGACCGAGAACGCCGAACTGCTGCGCTGGATTGCTGAGGTCGTAGAACTGACCCAGCCAGACAAGGTTGTCTTTGCTGATGGCTCGGAAGAAGAGTGGAACCGCCTTACCCAGGACCTGGTTGATAAGGGAACTCTTATCAAGCTGAATGAGGAAAAGCGCCCGAACTCTTTCCTTGCCCGCTCTAACCCGAAGGACGTTGCTCGTGTGGAGTCCCGCACGTTCATCGCTTCTGAAAAGGAAGAGGACGCTGGCCCGACCAACAACTGGGCGGATCCGGTCGAGCTGAAGAAGGAAATGACCGAGCACTACCGCGGTTCCATGAAGGGCCGCACCATGTTCGCCGTTCCGTTCTGCATGGGTCCGATCACCGACCCGGAGCCAAAGCTGGGTGTTCAGCTGACCGACTCGGAGTACGTGGTTCTCTCCATGCGAATCATGACCCGCATGGGTCAGGATGCCCTGGACAAGATTGGCCCGGACGGAGACTTCGTCCACGCTCTGCACTCCGTTGGCGCTCCGCTGGAGGAGGGCCAGGAGGACGTTGCATGGCCGTGCAACGATGAGAAGTACATCACCCAGTTCCCGGAGACCAAGGAGATTTGGTCCTACGGTTCCGGCTACGGCGGAAACGCCATCCTGGCCAAGAAGTGCTACGCACTGCGTATCGCTTCGGTCATGGCTAAGGAAGAGGGCTGGATGGCTGAGCACATGCTCATCCTGAAGCTCACTAATCCGGAGGGCAAGGCCTACCACATCGCCGCTGCATTCCCGTCTGCATGTGGTAAGACCAACCTGGCTATGCTGACTCCGACCATCGAGGGCTGGAAGGCCGAGGTCGTCGGCGACGACATTGCATGGCTGAAGTTCGGTGAGGACGGTCGCCTGTACGCTGTTAACCCGGAGAACGGCTTCTTCGGTGTTGCGCCGGGCACCAACTACTCCTCCAACCCGAACGCCATGAAGACCATGGAGGCCGGTAACACCCTGTTCACCAACGTCGCACTGACCGACGATGGTGACGTCTGGTGGGAAGGCATGGAAGGCAAGCCGGATCACCTCATTGACTGGAAGGGCAATGACTGGACTCCGGATTCCGACGAGCTGTCCTCGCACCCGAACTCCCGTTACTGCACCCCGATTTCGCAGTGCCCGGTCGCCGCACCGGAGTACGACGACCCGCAGGGTGTTCCGATTGACGCCATCCTGTTCGGTGGCCGCCGCCCGGACACTGTGCCGCTGGTGACCCAGGCACTGTCCTGGAACCACGCAACCTTCATCGGTGCAACCCTGGCTTCCGGCCAGACCGCTGCTTCCGCTGAGGCCAAGGTCGGTTCCCTGCGTCACGACCCGATGGCAATGCTGCCGTTCATTGGCTACAACGTCGGTGACTACCTGCAGCACTGGATCGACATGGGCGCCAAGGGCGGCGACAAGATGCCAGAGGTCTTCCTGGTCAACTGGTTCCGCCGTGGCGAAGACGGCCGCTTCCTGTGGCCGGGCTTCGGTGACAACTCTCGCGTTCTCAAGTGGATCATCGACCGCATTGAGGGCCGTGTTGGCGCCAAGGAGACCGTTGTTGGTCACACCGCTAAGGCAGAGGACCTGGACCTGACTGGCCTGGACATCGACTTTGAAGATGTCAAGGAAGCCCTGAAGGCACCGGCTGCTAAGTGGCAGGGTGACCTGCCGGACAACGAGGAGTGGCTGAAGTTCCTCGGCGACCGCGTTCCGCAGGAAGTCTGGGACGAGTTCGAGGCTCTGAAGGCTCGTATCGAGAAGAGCCTGCAGGACTAAGATCTTGCTAGCTAGCCTTGCTAAAAGCTAGAACATAGAACCACCCCCTTGTTGCCCGAAGTGGCTGGCAAGGGGGTGGTTTGTGCAGTACAACGATGAAGGGTGACACGCAATGCAATTAACGCTTTTCTCTGATTTGAGCCTGCGTGTCATCACTTTGATGGCGATGGGGGAGCCGGGGCGCAAGTACACCGCTGCCGAGGTGGCGGAGTCTCTCAATGCGTCTCGCGCGCATGTTTCCAAGGTTGTCTCACGACTTGTGGAGCTCGGCTTCTTGGAGGCGGTCAAGGGGCGCAATGGTGGCATCTATCTGCGCGAGTCGGCTACGGAAAAATCCGTCGGCAAGCTGCTGCGCACTTTGGAAAACAACGAGGTCGTCGATTGTGTCGGCACTGACTGCCCATTACTGCCGACGTGCCTGTTGCGTGGCAAGTTAGCGGCTGCGCAGGAGGCGTTCTTTGCCGCACTGGATCCAGTGTTGATTGCTGATCTCATTCCGCCCAAATCGGCTAATGGTGTGGATGCCAATCGCCCCGAGGGAGGCGGTCCGCAGGGGAGTACCCAGCTCAATATTCGTCCGGTTTAGGTGCAGAGCTGAAGGCCTGACCGCGGGTTGAAAAAGCTAAAAATGGTGCTGTCGAAGTTTTCTGGTGAAGTTTTCGACATTGCCATTTGTGCAGTTCAAGACGGGTAAAACTCAACCGCATAGAGTAGTTAGGGACACCATTGGGTGATAATACGCAAACGGAATGCGCAATATGGTGTTATTGTGAAGTCATGCCAAACCTGAATGTCAACAAGAACGGCCTGACCCCAGAGCAGGCTGAAGTCATCACCCAAACCCTGCCCGTTGTCGGTGCCAACATCGAGAAAATCACGCCGAACTTCTATAACCGGATGTTCGCTGCTCACCCGGAGCTCATTGCCGATACCTTCAACCGCGGCAACCAGAAGCAGGGTGCTCAGCAGAAGGCGCTGGCGGCATCCGTCGCTACCTTCGCAGCTACCCTGGTCGACCCAGATGCTCCCGCCCCGGAAGAACTGCTTTCCCGCATCGGCCACAAGCACATCTCCGTTGGTATCAAGCCGGAGCAGTACCCAATCGTACACAAGCACCTCTTCGATGCCATCGAGGAAATCCTCACCCCAGAGGTCTTTCAGGGAGCTGTCCGCGATGCGTGGGATGCCGTCTACCTGGAGATGGAGCGTGTTCTCATCAACTTCGAGAAGGGGCTCTATGACGACCTCGGTGTCGAAGCAGGCGATGTCTTCCGCGCCGCTCACGTCGTCTCCCGTGAAGAGCGCGGTGATGACGTCGCAGTGTTCTCCGTCAAGCTTGACGACGAAACCCCCGTTTCCTACCTCCCAGGACAGTACATCTCTGTGCGCCAGACCATGCCGGACGGCGCCGGCCAGCTACGGCAATACTCTCTGGTCGGCGGCGAGGAAGGTGTTCTGACCTTCGCGGTTCGTCGTGTCGATGCCTCCGAGGACCTGCCGGCTGGCGAAGTTTCCACACAGCTGTGGGAAAAGGTGCAGCCGGGCGATGCCATCGAGATCTCTCTGCCTGCAGGCGACCTGGTGTTGGACACCAAGTCCGATGACCCGGTGGTGCTCATTTCCGCAGGTATTGGTGCCACTCCCATGATCGGCATGTTGGATGCCCTGGTGGCTGGCGACTCTAAGCGAGATGTTGTCGTCCTCCACGCGGACCGTGCAGAAACCGCAGATGCCCTGCGCGCAGAGCGTGACAATGCTGTCGCCGCTCTGACCAATGCTCGCCAGCAGGTGTGGTACGAGCCGGATTTGATGAATCTGGCGGATGCGGAGCTGCCGGAGGGCGCTCAGTTCTACCTCTGTGGTGGCAACGGCTTCCTGCAGGCCATTCGCCAGCAGCTCGCCGATCGCGGTGTTGCTCGCGATAACGTTCACTTCGAGCTGTTCAGCCCGAACGATTGGCTGCTAGACGCTTAACGCCACAACCGCGCCGTCGCCATAAAAGTCGTCGTCACAAATAAAGCCAAATGACCAGCCGCGATATATGTCCGGGGCTGGTCATTTTGCAGTTTGTAGCATCGGCGGCTTCGTATTACTCGGCCAAGCCGGAAAGCTCCGCAACAACATCCGCCGCATATTGATTCGTGCACTGCGCAAACGCAATACCTGCCCACAAATTGAGATACTCGGGATCGACGGCCTTATTCGCCGCGCCGCGAAGCGGTGTGGTCAAGTAGTGCAGTTGCGGGTAAAGCTCCGGCGCGACCCTAGAAAACTCCCGGGTAAACGTGTTCTCGATGGCACGCGCTGGCTTGCCGGAAAAAGCATGAGTCAAAACGGTGTCACGCCCCACCAAATCACGCAGTGCCCGTCGGTGCGTCTCCTTCGTACCCGCCTCCGCGGTGGTGAGGAACCGTGTGCCAGCTTGCACAGCCACCGCGCCGGCTTCCACAAGCTTGACGACGTCCTCTCGGTTACCCACCCCACCAGCGGCGATGATGGGAACATTGGTAACTGCACATGCTTCGGTGACTGCTTGGGCGAGCTCTTCCACAGAGGCCCCAATGCTGTCGGACGAATCCTTCCCCTTCACAAATGCGCGGTGCCCACCCGCAGCTAGTCCCTGCAGGACAATGCGATCAGCGCCAGCCTTCGCCGCCGCCTGTACACCCTCAATTGAGGTCGCATTCAAAATCACTTTGCGGCCTGATTCCTTTACCCGAGCAATGACCTCTTTATCTGGATAGCCAAAGGTAAAGGAGACGAACTTCAGGGCATCGGGATTGGGCAGAAAGTCATCAGCGAGAATTGCCTCGACTTTCGCCGAGAAGTAGTCATCTGACCAGGTCGGAGTGTCAGGCAAGTCGATGTCGAAGTGGGCAGCGGCCGGCGCCAGACGATTACGAAAAGCGGTCCACTGAGCAAGTTCCTCCTCTGAGGTTCCGATACCGGCGTCAGCAGTGTTGGGGCAGAAGAGGTTGATGCCGAAACCTTTGCCGTCGTCAAGCAGTGCGCACGTCTTCCGTGCTTGTTCAGTGAGCTTTTCGACAGTGAGATATCCGGCGGCAAGGGTGCCAACCCCGCCAGCATTGGAAACGGCAGCGACGAGTTCGGGCGTGGATGGGCCACCGGCCATCGGCGCCAAAATGATTGATGAGCGTCGGAGGTTTTCGAGTGTCTGCGAGGTTGTACTGCTCATAGGGGCGAGAGTAACACTAAGGCCGGATTCCCCCGCGTGGGAGAACCCGGCCAATGCCGACGAACGACGTTGCGCAATAGACGCCGCGCTACCGCCTCAAGAACTCAAGAACTACTTGGTGCTCTCCGGCGGATCCAGCGGCATACCCTGGCCAGCGCGGTAGAACGGAATGTCCTGCGGTGCCAGCGGGGTCTTGCCGGCGATGAGGTCAGCGGCCTTTTCGGCAATCATCATAGTCGGTGCGTAGATATTGCCGTTGGTGATGCCCGGCATGACCGAAGCGTCAACCACGTAGAGGCCCTCGGTGCCGTGGACCTGCATGGTCTCCGGATCGACCACGGCCATCTCGTCGGAGGCCGGGCCCATCTTGCAGGTGCAGGATGGGTGCAGTGCGGTCTCGGCATCCTTGCGGACCCACTCGAGGATTTCCTCGTCGGTCTGCACATCTGCACCCGGGGAAATCTCGCCGTCGGTGTACTCCTTCATTGCCGGAGTGTCCAGCAGCTTACGGGAGACCTTCACAGCCTCGACCCATTCACGGCGGTCCTGATCAGTGGACAGGTAGTTGAACAGGATCGACGGCTTGACCTTGATGTCCGAGGAGGTGATGTGGACATGGCCACGGGCATCCGAGTACATCGGACCAACGTGGAACTGGAAACCGTGCGGGCTATCGATCTTCGTGCCGTCGTAACGCATGGCCAGCGGCAGGAAGTGGAACATCAGGTTCGGGTAGGGCTCGTTGTCGTTGGAGCGCGCGAAACCGCCACCCTCGAAGTGCGACGTTGCCACCGGGCCCTTGTGGGTGAGCAGCCACCACAGGCCAATGAACGGCCAACGCCACTTCTCCAGGTACGGCTGTGAAGACACCGGCTGGGTGGCGTTGTACTGAATGTAGACCTCCAGGTGGTCCTGCAGGTTTTCGCCGACACCAGGCAGGTGCTTGACGACGTTCACTCCGGCGGCATTCAGAATCTTCTCATCGCCAACGCCGGAGACCTCGAGCAGCTGCGGAGAGTTGAAAGCGCCACCGCAGAGGATGACCTTGTCTGCTCGCACCTGGTGTGTACGACCCTTCCAGGTGTACTCCACGCCGACGGCCTTGGTTCCCTCGAAGAGGATGCGGGTGGCTTCTGCGCGGGTGCGAAGCTCCAGGTTTGGACGCTGCAGGGCTGGGTGCAGGTATGCGCGGGCAGCGGAGAGGCGACGGCCCTTGTCGATGTTCGCGTCGAAGGGACCGAAGCCCTCCTGGCGGTAGCCGTTGACGTCCGGCGTGTAGTTGTAGCCGGCCTGCTGAACAGACCTGAAGAAGGCCTTGAACAGCGGAGAATCGGCCGGACCGCGCTTCATGCGCAGCGGCCCGTCGTGGCCACGGCGCGGGTCGTCCTTGTCGGAGCCGAGCGCATTTTCCATGCGCTTGAAGTACGGCAGAACGTGGTTCCAGCCCCAGTTCTCCAGCCCCTTGGTGTCGCCCCACTTGTCGTAGTCCATGGGGTTACCGCGCTGGTAAATTTGGCCGTTGATGGAGGAGGAGCCGCCGACGACCTTGCCGCGGGCGTGGTAGATGCGGCGACCGTTCATCTCCGGTTCTGGCTCGGATTCGTACTTCCAGTCGTAGTACTTGTTACCGATTGGGAAGGAGAACGCCGAAGGCATGTGAATGTAGAGATCCCAGAGGGAGTCCATGCGGCCGGCCTCGAGTACGAGCACCTGCTGAGTGTGGTCTGCGGACAGCCGGTTAGCCAGCACAGAGCCGGCAGAGCCCGCGCCAACGATGACGACGTCGCGGTGTTCGACTGTGGTGTTGCCATTCTTTTTACCGAAGTTGAAGACAGCCGGGAAAGCTCCCATGTTCTGGTGTACCTCCGTAGGTTGTTTGCCGATGTATATCGGAATGGTTTTCAAGGACTGTGATAAGCCCCGATAAGCCCCAAGTAATATTTAAAGGCGGGCCCTATATATTGATATTGGAATAAGTGGCCGGAGGCGTATCTCAAATCCCCTTCACCTATATAGAATGCCACACAATTGGTATTCAATTCCAGTTGGAATGATTTTAAACGTCTTGAAAACTGGGTAAATATGCAGGTGAAGGTGTTGATGTTGGTATTGGAGAATTCTTCTGAATCGATTCTTAAACTTGAGGGATTATTCAAACTAGGTATGCTGGGTTAGTTCCCGAATCTGAAGGATTTTCCTATGTCTGATACTCCGCCAACTGAGAAGGTAACGGAGGAAAAATCTGGATCGTCGCAAGGAATGCAGCGATCGCAGTCGGCCCCTCCACAACAAGCGCAAGCGAGTGTGACCTCCGAGCCTGAGGTCAACTGGCCTGTATTTATTATTTCAGGTGTTGGCATTCTTGCCATTGCCCTGTGGGCTATTTTTGCCCCGGACAATGCAGCGGACACCCTAGCTGGCATTGTCGCCTGGGTATCGAAGAACTTCGGCTGGTTCTATATTGTGACCGCGACGGTGGCAGTGCTCTTCATGCTCTACGTCGCTATCTCGCGAACGGGACAGATTAAGCTCGGCCCCGATCACGCCAAGCCTCAGTTTGGTCTGTTCTCCTGGGCCTCTATGCTCTTTGCGGCGGGTATCGGCATTGACCTGCTCTTCTTCTCGGTAGCGGAGCCGGTGGCACAGTTTTATGGCCCGCCGACCGGAGACGCGGAGACCATCGAAGCTGCACGTCAGGCAGTGGTGTTCACGCTCTTCCACTATGGCGTGACCGGTTGGGCACTCTACGCCCTGATGGGTATGGCATTCGGCTACTTCGCGTATCGCCTGAACATGCCGCTGACCATTCGTTCGGCGCTCTATCCGATTATCGGCAAGCGCATCCACGGCCCCGCTGGTGAAGCGGTCGAAATCGCGGCGATGCTGGGTACCGTTTTCGGTGTCGCAACCTCGCTGGGTATCGGCGTCGTCCAGCTGAATTACGGCCTGCGTGTGCTGTTCGGGGTGGATGAGAGTACGTCCTGGCAGATCGCTCTAATCGTCGTGGCCGTATCGGTGGCTATCGCCTCCGCAGTTTCCGGTGTCGACAAGGGAATTCGTCGTCTCTCGGAGCTCAACGTTGGCCTGGCCATCTGCTTGATGCTCTACATCCTGGTTACCGGCCGCACCGCGTTCCTGTTTGACGCACTGGTGATGAACGTCGGTGAGTACGTCTCGAAGTTCCCGTCCATGACTATGGATACCTACGCGTTCTCCGGAGCGCAGGAATGGTTGAACTCCTGGACCCTGTTCTTCTGGGCTTGGTGGGTGGCCTGGGCACCGTTCGTCGGTTTGTTCCTGGCTCGCATTTCCCGTGGCCGTAGTCTGCGTCAGTTTGTCGTCGGCACGCTGACCATTCCATTCCTCTTCGTTCTGATGTGGGTATCGGTGTTCGGTAACTCGGCTCTGGACCTGGTTATCGGTGGCGATTCGGAGTTTGGGCAGACTGCATTGGATTACCCGGAGCGCGCCTTCTACCTTCTGCTAGAGCAGTACCCGGCACCGATGTTGGTGGCGGCAGTCGCCTCCCTGATCGGTCTGCTGCTCTACATCACCTCGGCTGACTCGGCAGCACTGGTGATGAGTAACTTCACTTCGAAGATCACCGACACACAGCAGGACGGTAAGAAGTGGACCCGTATTTTCTGGGCTGTCGTGGTCGGTGTGCTGACCATCGCGATGCTCTACGTCGGTGGTATTCCGACACTGCAGTCCGCGACGATTGTGATGGGCCTGCCGTTCGCCTTTGTCATCTATCTGGTGATGTATGGCCTCTTTAAGTCGCTGCGACTGGAGCTGCTGCAACAGGATTCGACACGTCGAGCCCTCCATGGGGCGATGTCGGGCCGCGCCGTAGATGGCGAACAGGGCGACTGGCGTAAGCGACTTGCCCGCTCCATGTCCTTCCCGGGCAAGAAGCCAGTCATGCGCTACCTCGACCGAGTGGTACAGCCCGCGCTTGAACAGGTGGCAGAAGCTATCAGGGACCGTGGCGGCGAAGTGACGCTGCACCGTGAACCTGCTGAAGAAGTTGGCATCGACCAGATTGACCTGCAGGTCGGTTTCGGCGAGGAGATGAGCTTCCGCTACCAGGTCTATCCGGTTGAACACTTGACGCCGTCTTTCGCTGGCCTGGTACACCTGGACAGTGATGCTGATATTTACTACTACCGTCTCGAGGTCTTCACGCTTACCGGCTCGCTCGGCTACGACGTCTATGGCTACACCCAAGAGCAGCTGATTTCCGACGTCCTCGACCTCTACGAACGGCACTTGGAGTTCCTGCATATGCAGTCTGATCTCCCGGGCACCTCAGATCTGTCCGATAATGCCGAACCTGTCCGCGAATGGTCTGATGACTACGCCAAGGAGGATTCCTAAATGACCTTTAAGCCTTCCACTACTGATAAGGCTCTCGCACCCGAGACCGCCAAATCTCACGAAGGGGCCGCCACGCTGTTTATCAACGGCACCTGGTCCGCTGCAGCCGCTGGCAACACTCGCACCATCGAGTGCCCGGCCGACGGCTCTTTCATCGCCGAGGTCGCAGAAGCAGACGCAACCGACACCGAGCGTGCCATCGCCGCCGCCGACGCTGCTTTCCGACGTACCGGAGAAGGTTCCTGGGCATCCTGGAGCACAGCTGAGCGCAGCAAGTTGGTACTCGATATCGGTGCTGCCATCAGGCAGCGCAAGGACGAATTTGCCTGGGCAGAGGCTATGGATACCGGCAAGCGCCTGCCTGAGGCGGCAGCCGATATGGATGACATCATCGCCTGCTTTGAGTACTTCGGGAAGCTCGCGGGCAATGATGCCGGTCGTCTCGTGGATGCGGATGACCCGTCCGTCGTCGCGCGTATTGTGCGTGAGCCCGTCGGTGTCTGTGGTCTGATTACGCCGTGGAACTACCCACTGCTGCAGACCGCATGGAAGGTCGCACCGGCGCTGGCCACGGGCAATACCTTTGTGCTCAAGCCGGCGGAGCTGACTCCGCACACAGCAATTCTGCTCATGCACGTCATCGATGATCTGGGTGTTCCGGCGGGCGTTGCCAACCTCATTACCGGAGCCGGTGCCGAAGCGGGCGCACCGCTGTCCTCGCATCCGAAGGTGGACATGGTCTCCTTCACTGGCGGTCTTGTCACTGGCAAGATTATTGCTGGTGAAGCGGCTAAGTCCGTGAAGAAGGTTGCGCTTGAGCTCGGCGGCAAGAACCCGAACATCATCTTCGCCGACGCTGACTACGAAGCCGCTTTGGACAATGCCCTCAATGCTGCGTTCCTGCACTCCGGTCAGGTCTGCTCGGCGGGCGCTCGCTTGATTGTGGAGGAGTCCATCGCCGAGAAGTTCGTCGACGATCTGGTTGAGCGCGCCGGGCACATCCAGCTCGGCGGTCCACTCGATGAGAAGGCCGAGACCGGTGCGCTGATTTCGAAGCAGCACTTGGATAAGGTCGCGGCATACGTCGATCGAGCTCGTGAGCAGGGCGCTCGTGTGCGCGTAGGCGGCGAGATCGCCGCAGGTACCACCGCCGATGGTTCCGCCTCGCTTGCCGACGGCTACTTCTACCTCCCAACCGTGATTGACCAGGTCACCCGCGATATGGACTGCGTTCACGACGAAGCCTTTGGACCGGTGGTGACGGTGGAGACCTTCACCACGGTTGACGAGGCCATCGAGATCGGCAACGACACCGAATACGGCCTGGCCGGTGCGGTGTGGTCATCCAACCGCGAGGTGTCTGAGCGCGTTTCCCGCGAGCTGCGTCACGGTACCGTCTGGATCAACGACTTTGGCCCCTACCTGCCACAGGCCGAGTGGGGTGGCTTTGGTCAGTCCGGTATTGGCCGTGAGCTGGGCCCGACCGGCCTGGAGGAGTACACCGAAGCCAAGCTGGTCTACGAGAACACAGCACCGGCGGTTACCGGTTGGTTCGAGGATCGTCGTTAAATAACTCGGCACAAGCCCGAGCAATAATACGGGAAAACGACCCATCGGCCGTTATACTCACCGATTGAAAAAATCGACTCTGCGCACAACTGCGATAAAGGTTTGCAGTTGTGCGCGTTGTGTTTTCTAAAGGACATCTGCCGTGAACGCTACTACCCGCTCCGACAATGCCAGTTCTAGTACCGCCAGTGGGCCAGATACTGCCTGCGCCGATACTGCCGGCACCGCCGCGACCTTTACCCGCTTCACCCGGCGCCAGCATGTCATCGCCTGGGCTGTGCATGCCTTCACGCTGACCGGTTTGGTGTGGGCAACGCTGGCTGCGGTCGCACTGCTGGAGGGCCGCCCACATTGGATGTGGCTCTGGCTGGGCATTGCCCTCGTCGTCGATGGTGTCGACGGCAATATGGCGCGTAAGCATCACATCAAGGAAGTCGTCCCGTGGTTTAACGGCGCAGTGGTGGACAACATCGTCGACTATCTCACCTGGACCGCCATACCCGCGGCTTTCATGGTTATGTATCTGCCGCTGGGGCCACGGCCGTTGGCGATTGCCCTGATCGTTTTGGTTCTGGTGTCGTCGATGTTCTGCTATGCCAACGAAGCCGCCAAGTCTGGCGACTACTACTTCGTTGGTTTCCCCGCCGCGTGGAATATCGTGGCGGTCTTGCTGTGGGTATGGAACGCGCCCATGGCGGTGTGTATCTCTGCCATTTTTATCTTCAGCGCAATGACGTTGGTGCCGCTGCACTACACGCATCTATTCCGCGTGGAACGCGGCCGGATTGCCAACATTGCCGCAACGTTCATCTGGATTGTCTCGACCGGCATGCTTATCGCAGGTGAGACGGCGGTAGCGTCGTTAAGCATGACCTCTATCCACGGGCTTGTGGCTGTCAACGTCGCCGCCGGTGCCTGGCTGATTATTGGCGGCGTGCGGCGCTCGCTTAGCGGTCGCTAGCGGCAGTTGGTGGGTGGTTGGCGCAGGATTGCGGAGATGGCGCGGTCGCGCAGCCAGCGGACGTATTCGACGGCGCAGGCTGCGACAATTAACGCGATGACAAAGATGGTGACCCACATCGGATAATCGCGCCCATTGGCCCAGAAGTAGACGTAAGGCGAGACGAAAGTCACTAGGGTAATCAGGAGCCCCAGCATTCTTCGGCCGAATGAGCGGCCGGTGATCATCTCGACAATTCCCCAGGTGTAGGGGATAGCGGTAATGATGTCGATGCTCCACAGCACCCAGACATTGCCATGGAATCCGGGGACGAAAACCACAGGTAGCGCGCGGAGCGAAGAGTAGACCATTACCACCAGATAGGCCAACACTTTCGGGTTGTAGAGCAGGCGCCACACGGGGTTGCGCTCGATGAGTTTGGTCCCGACTTTGCGTAGTGCATGCAGATCCTTTTGCTGCATGACCAGCGTATTTGTTCCCTCCAGCAGGTAAGCGAGCAGTTTTTGCTGCACGCGACTGCCGTGTGCCCAGGCCTGTACCAGCTCGCTTGGCGAGATAGCGATGGGCACCAGTGGTTCTCCGCGCTGTTTCAGCGCAGTGGGAAGCTCGAGGGTACTGCCATCGAGCTTATCGACGGCCAGTTCCGGGCCCACCACATGAACGATGTCGCTACCGAGGATGTTTTGTACCTTGTCCACATCACTTTCGGGCAGCGAGCTGAACCAGAGTAGCTGCCGGGAGGAAATTGCCATCCGCAAGGCGGTGCCCAGAGCTTCTGCCGCGTCATCGATGGCGTAAAAGTCCTGCGTGTTGGTGTGGGCGAGTGAACGCAAGCTGTCGATTGTCACGACATTTTTGGCATTGAGCTCGTTGAGGCGGGCCACGCCGGAAATATCGATGACCGCCTGAGGGTCAAGGGCGAAAGCATGGGTAAAAGGAAGGTCGAGTATCGAGCGCATCGCAAGGAGCCGCTGGTGTCGCTGGTGTCCAACCAGGGCTGAATTCTGTGCGCTCATAGTGTTTTAGCTTGCCACAACTTGCGCTTCTCACCAGCAACTATACGGTTCGGTCTGTCTATTGGCAGGTGTTCTACCCTGTGAAAACTTCATTAAGTTGGACTTTTTTCGCTGTGTAGAGTAGCTTCTAATCCACTAATAGACAGGTCTGTTCATTATGGCTTTGATGGCGGACTGGCTCATAGATTTAGGAGAAACACTCTCATGCTCATTTCAGGACTAGCGCTGGGTGCCGTGCTCGGCTTTGTTATGCAGCGAGGACGCTTCTGCGTCACCGGCTTCTTGCGCGACATCTTCACTCAGCGCAGCTGGCGCGGATTTGTCGCCCTGCTGATTGTTATTTCCGTCCACGCCATCGGTCTGGCCGCACTGACCAGCGCCGGCGTGATTACTCCCGAATACAAGGAATTGGCACCGCTGGCTGTCATTATTGGTGGCGTTATCTTCGGACTGGGTATCGTCCTGGCCGGTGGCTGCGCCTCGGGTACCTGGTACCGCTCCGGTGAGGGCCTGATCGGCTCCTGGATCGCACTGGTCTTTTACGCCCTATCCGCTGCTGCCATGAAGACTGGCTTCCTCAACGGCCTGCAGGATTCCCTGAAGGACCGCACCGTCGGCCTGACCAGCATCCACGCCTCTCTGGGCATTAGTATCTGGCCACTGGTCATCGCGCTGAGCGCCGTCACGGCATACTTCGCTGTCCGCTTCCTGCGCGAAGAATTCTCCGGTCCGCGCCCGGCCACTCTGGCGCCGCGCAAGTCCGGTCTCGCGCACATTCTGACTGAAAAGACCTGGCACGTGTACGCCACCGCCGCCATCGTCGGTGTACTTGGCGTTATCGCATGGCCGCTGTCCGCCGCCACCGGCCGCAACGACGGCCTCGGCATCACGACTCCGTCCTCCAACCTCGCCAACTACGTTGTCACTGGTGACACCGAGCGTTTCGACTGGGGCGTCCTCCTCGTCCTCGGCATCCTCGTCGGCTCCTTCATCGCGGCCAAGGCCTCCGGTGAATTCCGCCTCCGCGTCCCGGACGCCACCCAGGGTGCACGCTCGGTCGTCGGCGGCATCTTCATGGGTGTCGGCGCTGCGTGGGCCGGCGGCTGCACCGTCGGTAACGGCATGGTTCAGACCTCGCTGTTCAGCTACCAGGGTTGGCTCGCACTGGCGTCCATCGCCGCAGGTGTCGCTATCGCCGCAAAGCTCTGGCTGAAGCCGTCCGCACCTTCGCTTAACGACGTCCCGAGCACCCCTTCCACCACCAACGACACGGCGGTATCGGCAATTTCTCCGGTCACTTCGACTGCTACTTCGCCTGTGTCCCTGCCGGGTAGCGAAGGTGCCGCTGGCACCGAGGCCTCCCCGCTGGCGGGTGCCTTTGCTGTCGCTCCGGTGGCATTGCTCGACCGGAGCGTCGTCAAGCAGGAAGACGGCAAGCTTAAGCCACTGGGCGATGGGCGTTACGAGCTCGACACCGTCGGCGCGGTGTGCCCCTTCCCGCTGATCGAGGCCAAGGACGCGATCAACAAGATTGAGGTCGGCGAGGAGCTGGTGATCCCATTCGACTGCACCCAGGCCACGGATGCGATTCCGCGCTGGGCTGCGAAGGATGGCCACGAGGTCACCAACTTTGAGCAGACCGGTGAAGCTGGCTGGACGATTTCCGTCCGCCGCGGGAAGTAAGGCATGGTGACGGCGGGAGAGCGTTGTTAGGGTGAGGGCATAGGTTGATTGACACCAACAACAAAGGAGCTCAACCATGGCAAAGAATATTCGACCACTAGATGCTCTCATAGTCGCGGGTGCCGCCAGCGTCCTTGTGCTGGCCGGTTGCTCCTCCGATGATTCGGCTAGTACTGAGGCAAGCAGCACTGTTAGCGAGACCAGCTCTTCCGTGTCGGCCACCAGCACTGAGGGCCATGACGACATGGATGATATGGACGATGCCGATGAGCATGGCGGTCATGGTGACCATGGTGATGACGCGATGGCCGGCCATGACCATCCGGCCGATGGTGGTCCGGCTCCAGAGGGAATGATTGCGGCGGACAACGCGAAGTTCCCGGTCGGCAGTGAAGTGCAGGTTCTCGCCGATCATATGCCGGGCATGAAGGGTGCAGAAGGCAAGGTTGTTGGTGTTTTCACCACCACAACCTACTCCGTTTCCTACACCCCGACCGATGGCAGTGAGCCGGTGAAGGACCACCGCTGGGTCGTTCATGAGGAGCTGGAGAACCCAGGCGAAGCACCGCTTGCCGACGGCTCCGAGATCACCATCAACGCCGAGCATATGGCGGGCATGAAGGGGGCCAAGGGCACTGTTGACTACTCCACCCAGGAGCCGGTGTACATGGTCGATATTGACGATGATGGCATGACCATGAAGAACCACAAGTGGGTTACTGAAAGCGAGCTTGCTCCGGAGGACTAGCAGGCTGTCTGGACGGTCTTTCCGGATAGCTTTCTCTCTTCTCCCGCTCAATCCGCTCCGACTCAAAATCGCCCAGCCACTTCACGACACCTATGTCACCTCATGCCACCTCCACAGCTGGTACGAGGTGACGCCTGTGTCGTGAAGTGGCCCAGAAGGGGGGCGGAGCGAAGTGCCCTGGGGAAACAGGCCACCGCCCAGCTACAGATCCAAATCCAACGACGCACCAGGGATGGCGTCCAGCAGCCGCTGGGTGTACTCCTCCTCCGGGTGGTCGAAGAGATCGTCGGTAGGACGGTGCTCAACCATCTTGCCGTGCTCCATCACGATGACCTCATCAGCCACCTGCCGCACCACAGCGAGGTCATGCGTAATAAAGAGGTAGGCCAAATCCATCTCTTCCTGCAGCTCAGCGAGCAATTCGAGCACCTGCGCTTGGACCACTACGTCCAGGGCGGACACGGCCTCATCACAGACCACAACTTCAGGGTTTAGCGCCAGTGCACGCGCGACGGCCACGCGCTGTCGCTGACCACCCGACAGTTCACCGGGGAAGCGGCGACCCATCTCCGCGGGCAGCGCGACGCGGTCGAGCAGCTCGAATACGCGCTGTTCACGTTCCTTCTTGGTGCCAATCTTGTGAATCCGCAGCGGCTCCTCAATGGAGGAGTGCACTGTACGCATCGGGTCCAGCGTCGCATACGGGTTCTGGAAAATCGGCTGAATGCGACGCCGCAGTTCCAGCTCTTCTTTACGATTCCGGCCCTGGACGCGGTTACCGTCGAAAAGCACTTCGCCCTCGGTGGGATCGAGTAGCCCCAGCGCCATGTTGGCCACGGTGGACTTGCCGGAACCGGACTCGCCCACGATACCGATGGTGCGACCGCGGCGCAGCGTAAAGCTGATGTCATCGACGGCGCGGAAGGAATCCTTGCGCCACGGACGGTCGCCGGGGATGGCAAAGTCGCGCACCAAGTTCTTCGCGACCAGAATCTCCTTCTGATCCGCATCCGATGTCGTCGGCGCCGCCACCACGCGATCACCGCGCCGGGCAGCCAGCGACGGAGCCGCCGCGATCAGCTGCTTGGTGTATGGATGCTGCGGGCGAGTGAGGACTTCCAGGGCAGGGCCGGTCTCCACGACACGTCCTGCTTGCATAACGACGAGTCGGTCAGCGCGCTCGGCAGCCAAACCGAGGTCATGAGTAATAAGCACCACGGACGTGCCGAGTTCGCTAGTGAGCTTGTCGAGGTGGTCGAGGATCTTCTTCGCCACGGTCACGTCGAGCGCGGAAGTGGGCTCATCGGCAATCAGTAGCTTTGGGTGCGCGGCCAAGCCCATCGCGATAAGTGCGCGCTGGCGCATACCACCGGAGAACTCGTGCGGGTATTGGTCGATGCGCTTTTTAGCATTCGGCAGGCCGGCCTGTTCCAGCAGCTCAATCGACTTTTTGTGGGCTTCAGAGCCAGTGGCGATGTTATTGGCGCGCAGCGCCTCCTTAATCTGGGAACCGATAGTCCACACCGGATTGAGGTTGGTCATCGGATCCTGGGGGACCAGGCCAATGCCGTTGCCGCGGATGCTAACAAACTCGCGGTCGGTCAGGTGTGTGATGTCACGGCCATCGAAGGTGATGGTGCCACCGGTGACTTCACCATCACCGGGCAACAGCCCCAGCGCGGCGTGGACAGTGGTGGACTTACCCGAGCCGGACTCGCCGACAATGGCGACCGTCTCACCGGGGAAAACCTCCAGGTTGACGTCATGCACCACATCGGTCAACGATTTACTGCGGCGGCCGGACGCTGTGGTCGTCGGAAAGCCAATGCAGACATCCTTCAAGGTGAGAATGGGCGCTGCGGAAGTATTGGTGTCGGTGCTCATCGACGACGCTCCTTCGGGTCGAGAGAATCCTTCAAAGCGTCACCCATGAGGATGAAGCCGAGAACGGTAATCGCCAGGGCGAGTGCTGGCCAGAACAGGTTGGACGGGGCCTGGCGGAGCACCTGCTGTGCGACAGAGATGTCGTTGCCCCAGGAAACGGTGGTCGTCGGCAAGCCAATGCCCAAGTAGGACAGCGTGGCCTCGGCGACGATGTAAATACCCAGCGAGGTCGTGGCCATGACGATGACAGGGGCGAGGCAGTTCGGCAGCACATGGCGGAAGAGAATGCCAGTGCTGGACAGACCGAGCGCCTTGGAGGCGGTGACGTATTCCTCGTTTTTCACTGAGATCACCGAGGAGCGCACCACGCGCGCCATCTGCGGCCAGCCGAAAGCAGCGAGCACGAAGACCACGGACCAAATGGTGCGTTCGGTAAACAGCTGCATCAGCACGATGCCGGCGAGAATCAGGGGGATGGCAAAGAACATGTCCGTGATGCGGGAGAGCACCGCGTCGACCCAACCGCCGAGATAGCCAGCGATGGCACCGAGGATGATGCCCACCACGGTCACGGCAAGGGTGACGCCGATGCCGACGATGACCGAGGCGCGGGCACCGTAGATGACACGGGCGTAGACGTCGTAGCCCTGCTGAGTGAAGCCCATCGGGTGGCCGTCGCGGGCTGGGGCCAGCGAGTCACGCAGGTTTGCCGCCGTCGGGTCCACAGAGGTGAACAGCGACGGGAATGCGGCCACTGCGATGGAGAGCAAAATAATGAATGCGGAAACCCAGAACAGTGGGCGGTAACGCAGGTTCTGCCAGGCCGAACCCCAGAGCCCCAGTGGTGGGGTATCCGGCAACTGCTTGTGGTCGGGGTTCGTCGCCTGCGCGGTGCCGGACTGCGCGGTGCCGGACTGTGCGGTGCCGGTATGCACGGCGTTGGCCTGCTTTTCTGGCTGAGTCGAATCTAACTGCGTCGAATCTGGCTTAGGCATAACGAATCCTCGGATCCAGGACTGCGTAGAGCAAGTCGATGAGCAAGTTGGCGAACATGTAAATAACCACCAGGATGGTCACGATGCTGACCACGGTGGGAGCTTCACCAATCTGGACGGCGTGGAAGATCAGGCCACCGATACCTGGCACGTTGAAGATGCCCTCGGTGACAATTGCGCCGCCCATCAGAGCCGCGAGATCAGCGCCGATGAAGGTCACAACGGGAATTAGCGAGTTGCGCAAGATGTGGCGACGGGTGACTTCAGAGGTTGGCAAGCCCTTGGCGCGGGCAGTGCGTACGAAGTCAGCATGGCGTGCCGACGAGACCTCGGAGCGCGTCAGTCGCAGAACATAAGCAACCGAAACGAGACCCAGCACGAATGCCGGCAGCAGCAGGGAGGTAAAGGAGGCATCGCTACCAACGGTGGGGGAGACAATCTCCCAGCGCACACCGAAGAGGTAGCGGGCCACGAAGCCGAGCACGAAGGTCGGAGTTGCGATAACCAGCAGGGACATCACCAGAACGGTGGAGTCGAAGAAGCCGCCCTTGCGCATACCGGCAATAACGCCGAGGCCGATACCGAAAATGGCCTCAATGGCAACGGCCATCAGCGCCAGGCGAATCGTAACAGGGAAGGCCAGCGCAATTTCCTCGCCGACCGAGCGGCCGGAGAAGGTCTCGCCCATATCCAGGGTGAACAGGCCCTTGAGGTACTCCCAGTACTGGACGAGGAAAGGCTCATCCAGGTGGTAGTGAGCGCGCAGTGCTGCGACCTGCTCCGGTGGCAGCTGCTTATCGCCAGCCAGTGCAGCGATGGGGTCGCCTGGCATGGCGAAGACCATTGCATAAATCAGCAGTGTGGCACCGAAGAATACCGGCACCATCTGTAGGAGTCTCTTTCCGATATACCAACCCATGGTGCTAGTCCTTCTCAATCATTGGGTAGTCCAAGATGCCGTCCCACATCACTACGGCATTGCGCAGCTTCGGGTTCCACGCCACCGAAGCATTGGGGTACCACAGCGGAATCGCTGGCAGGTCCTCCATCAGCACAGACTGAGCCTTGACATAAATTGGCTTGGCATCGTCTGCGCTCTTTGCCGAGGCCGCCTCCTGAATCAGCTTGTCGAACTCCGGGTTGGAGTAGTGGTTGTCATTCGAGGAGCCACCGGTGACGAACTGCGGAAGCATGTAGTTGGCCACAGATGGGTAGTCAGCTGCCCAGCCAGTGCGGTAGCCGCTGGTGATGGTCTCGTTGGAGATTTCATCGCGCAGCTGCTTGAAGGTCGGGTAGGCCTTGCCGTGGGAATCGATGCCGAGGGTCTCGCCAATCATGTTGGTCACCGCTTCGACCCACTGCTGGTGTCCGCCGTCGGCGTTGTAGGCGATGTCGAACGAGCCGGTAAACGGCGCAATTTTGTTGGCTTCGGCCCACAGTTGGCGGGCCTTCTTCGGGTTGTATTCCAGCACCTCTTGGCCAGGTACGTTCGGGTCAAGGTCGCCGAGCGTCAACGAGCTGAACTCGCGCGCCGGGGTGCGGGTGTCGAAGAAAATCTTCTCAGTGATTAGTTTCCGGTCAATCGCCATGGAAATCGCTTGACGACGAAGCTTGCCCTCTTCACCCGAAAAACCTGGCAGATTTCGCGGAATTGCGAAGTACTGCGAAGAGGAGGTCGGGACGTTTGCGCTGGAGTCGGGGAAGTCGGTTTGGAAGCTGGCGAGAGCCGTTGGTGGAATTGTGCGTGGCAGCGTGTCCAGGCGGCCGGCCTGGAGGTCTGCATATGCGGTGTCCACGTCCGAGTAGAAGCGGTATACCAGGCCGTTGTTACGGGCCTTGTGCTCACCGGCGAAGTCATCATTGCGAACCACAGTTAGCTGGTTGTTGTGCAGCCAAGCGCGGCCTTCGGCCATCTTGTACGGTCCATTGCCGATTGGGTGTTCACCGAAAGCCTTCTTGTCTTCGAACGCGGCCTTCGGCAGCGGCATAAACGCGACATAGCCGAGGCTGAGCGGGAAGGAAGAATCTGGGTTGGTCAGATCCACGGTGAACCTCAGGTCATCGACCTTTTTCAGGCCGGAGAGTGTTTTCTCCGTGGCCTTTTCTCCCGAAACAGCATCAAAACCCTGCACGTTGGCGAAGAAGGACTGCTGCTTCTGCAGGTTCGGTCCGTAGGCAGCGTAATTCCAGGCATCGATGTAGCTCTGCGCGGTGACTGGTTCGCCGTTGTGGAAGGTCCAGCCCGGTTTCAGCGTGATGTCGAAATGGGTCGAGTCCTCGTTGGGCTTAATTTCTGCCGCATGATCCAGGATCATCGAGCCGTCGGTGTCGTAGCGCACCAGACCCGAGTAGAGCATGCGGAGGATATCGCCACCACCGGTTTCATTGGTGTCAGTGGTGTACAGCGGCGACTGTGGTTCGGAGTTCTGGACCACAATGAACCCCGCGCCGACCTGTTGCTGGTCAGTGCTGCAGGCAGCGAGCGTGGCTCCTGGCAAGGCGATTACCAGCAAAGCCGCCAGGATCTGGCGGACATGCAGCGTGAACCTTCCTTTTCCGCTGAGCGTTGTTGCGTGCAGTTTTGTGGCACGGGACTTCTCTCGCTGTCGGAGCTTCCGCCGGAGTTTCTGCCGGGTGTGGAAGGGGCCGGAGGCAACGGGTCTATGCATCGCGAGCCTTTCTAGATTCTGCCAGATAGGCGATATGAATTTGGTGATCGGCTCACTCCAAATGGCTTAGATACCCACCTCCCAGCTGCTTAGCAATGGCGGTGGTGAAACCTTTGGTTGTGACGGACTCTAAGGTTTGGATACGACCGTTCAATACAGTCTCTAACCTTACAAGTCCAAAAAACATATGAGTATTAATCAGGCGAACCATCCCTTATTTGACGGTGTCTTTTACCCTCGATTGGGGAGTTAATCCTGTGCAGTGGTGAAACGTTGTAACATCCTGGCACCCCCGCAGGGGTTGCCCTCTGGCTCTCCGCGACGCTGGCGCTCAGCCAGGCCCCATCCGCGACTTCACGACAGCTATGTCACCTCATGCCACCTCCACAGCTGGCACGAGGTGACACCCGTGTCGTGAAGTGGGCTTTGGGGCTTGGTAGAGGGGCGCCGGAGCGCCGCCAAGCCAGCGCATTAAGTCCCGCAGTACGAGTGGAAAGCCCCCAACTCCCGCGGTGCCGGCTCAGTGAACCCCGCTGGGACGTCTTGCAACTCAAAGGGGTTGGTTACCGCCTCCAGCAGGTGCCGGTAGGAGGCCAAATCCCCCGCCCCTGCTTCTCCTGTCGCCCCTGCCTTCGCTAACGCTTCCGTGACCAGGTAGTTTCGCGGAATATACAGTGGGTTTGTTTCCTCCATAAGTGCCAGGGCCGTCGTCTGGTCGATTCCCAGCTCCTCCCGCGTCCGCTGCCACAACTGCCCCCACTCAGTCGCAGCAGCGGGGAACGCAGGATCATCAGACAGCCTGGTCAGCGCGGTCAGCGCAGTGAAATCCTGCCCATCACCATCGGCCAGAGCCTCAATCAGCGCCCGATGAGCATTCGCGTGGTCGAGCCCAAACTTCGCCAGCAACGCCTGCCACTGCTGTACCAAGGGGATGGCCAGCGGGTCGTCGTAAAGCGAGGGGAGAATCCCCAACTTGGGCAGCCACCTGCGGCTGAGCGCATCGGTGAACTCGTCGGCGAATTCTCCCAGGATGTCGCGGGCGCGTGCGAGGGCATCCTCCGGGGTGCCTGCGAAATGCGGTAGCAAAGTCTCCGCGAGCTTCGACATGTTCCACCCCGCGATTGTTGGCTGCGCGCCGAACGCGTATCGACCGCCGCGATCAATGCTGCTAAACACCGCCCGCGGATCGTGCGCATCCAGAAACGCACACGGCCCAAAGTCGATGGTCTCGCCCGCGATGCTGGCATTGTCGGTGTTCATCACGCCGTGGACAAAACCGCAGGCCAGCCACGCCGCAACGAGATTGGCTTGCCGCTTGACGACGTCCCGGAGAACCGATTCCGCCGAACCCTCGTAGCCATGCCGCTGCGCGGCGAAGTCGATGAGCCGGTCCATGATTCCGGTGTCCGCTCCGGAGCGTGCGACCAGCTCGAACGTGCCGACTCGCAGGTGGCTGGATGCTACGCGCACGACAATGCCGCCCGGTTGAAGTTCGGTGGTGGGGTCGGTGTTGTCGAATGGGGTTTGCGAGCCGCGGTAAATCTCTTCGCCGGTTTTGATGACCGCCAGCGCGCGGGTGGTGGGGATGCCGAGCGCATACATGGCTTCGCTGATGAGGTACTCCCGCAGGGCGGAGGTCAGCGTGGCTTTGCCGTCACCGCCACGGGAGAAGGGTGTGGGGCCGGTGCCTTTCGCCTGAATCTCGTAGGCCTGGGTGTTGTCGCTGTGGGTTGTCTCTTTGGGGTAATCCGGCAGTCCAGTCAGCCCCGGTTCAGCCTCAACTGTGGCAAGCAAGAGCGCGCGACCATCACCGAGTAGGCCTGCGAAGTTACCGAACTGGTGGCCGGCGTAGGCCGTGGACACCGGGGTTGTGTATGCGCCGGGTGGGGTATCGGTTTCCTTGCCGACTCCGCGGCCAGTGAGGAACTTCAGGCCAGCGTCTGACCGGAGCCACTGTGGGGAGAGACCGAGCTGGCTCGCGAGTTCGTCGTTAAGCATGACGAGCTGCGGCGATGGGGCGTCAAACCCCTGCTGGTCGATAGCGAGTTCAGGCAGTGCGGAGGGCAGATCAACGACGTTTCTAGCCATGTGCGCAGTTTAACGGGGATGTCCTTACAGGTGTTGCCGCGCTCGTGCGTTCAGCGGTGCTATGCGCCTTGCAGGGCCTCGAAGGCAGAAAACCCCGGTTACTGGAACAATTCCAGCAACTGGGGTGGATGCGCGAAGAAACTTACTTCTTCAGGGACTCCGGAGCGTTGAAGCGCTCGCCGTGCTTAGCGGCCAGCTCTTCGGCGCGCTCGACGAAGCCTGCGACACCGCGGCGCTCTGGGTGAGCTGCGGCCGGGTCGATAACAGTGGCGCCGTCGTAGTTCTTAATGAACTGGCGAGTACCACCGGTCCAGGCCGGGTAGCCGATACCGAAGATGGAGCCGATGTTGCCGTCGGCGTCGTGAAGCAGAACGCCCTCGTCGACGCACTTCTGAGTCTCGATGGCCTCGATGAAGAGCATGCGGTCGACCAGCTCCTGCAGGTCGGTGTCCTCCGGAGCGATCGGGGTGATGTTCAGCTCCTCGCGGAGCTCGTTGAACAGGCCCGGCCAGAGACCGGAGCGCTTGCCGTCGACGTACTCGTAAAAGCCCTTGCCCTCGAGCTTGCCCGGGCGCTCGAACTTGTGCAGCATGGCCTCTACCAGAGCCGGCACGCCGCCCTCGTCCAGGGTCTGGCCTGCAGCCTCGGCGGCAGCGCGGGTCTCGCCAGCGATCTTCTCCATGAGCTTGAGGTTCAGCTCGTCGGCAAGCTGGAGCTGCGGTGCCGGGTAACCAGCCTGGCGACCAGCGGCCTCGATGATGGCCGGGTCGTAGCCCTCAGCGACCATGCGCAGGGCCTCGTTGATGACGGTGCCGATGACGCGGGAGGTGTAGAAACCGCGGGAGTCGGTGACAACAATCGGGATCTTGCGGATTGCAACAGCGAAGTCCAGCGAAGCGGCGAGGATAGCCGGGTCGGTGTTGTCGCCGGAGATGATCTCAATCAGCTGCATCTTGTCCACCGGGGAGAAGAAGTGCAGACCGATGAAGTCCTTCTCACGCTTGACGTGGGAAGCCAGCTCGGTAATCGGCAGGGTGGAGGTGTTGGAGCCCAGGATGCAGGTCTCCGGAACTGCGGCCTCGATCTCGGCGTGAACCTTGTGCTTGAGGTCGGTGTTCTCGAAGACGGCCTCGATGACCAGGTCGACGTCGGACAGGTCATCGTAGGATTCGGTCGGCTTGATGCGGTTCAGCAGTGCTGCGGACTTCTTCTCAGTGGTGCGACCGCGCTTGAGAGCCTTGGCCTCCAGACCCTCGGAGTAGGCCTTGCCGCGCTCGGCGTTCTCCAGGGAAATGTCCTTCAGGACAACTTCCATGCCAGCCTTTGCACACACGTATGCAATACCTGCGCCCATCATGCCGGCGCCGACAACGGCAACCTTCTTGAACTCGCGCTTCGGGTACGGGGTGCCGTCAGCTTGCAGCGGACGGGAGCCGCCGCCCTGAGCGTGGTTGAGGTCGAAGAAGAACGCCTGCATCATGTTCTTCGACTGGGTACCGGTGACCAGCTCGGTGAAGTAGCGGGACTCGATACGCAGTGCGGTGTCGATGTCGACCTGAGAGCCCTCGATGGCAGCCTGCATAGCAAGGCGCGGAGCCTTCATCGGGGAGCCCTTGAGCTGCTTGGTCAGGTTTGCCGGGAAGGACGGCAGGTTCATTGCGAACTTAGGAGTCTTCGGGTCGCCACCCGGGATCTTGAAGCCCTTCTCGTCCCACGGCTGTGCTGCCTTGGCATCTTCGCTGGTCAGCCATGCACGAGCAGTGTCAATGAGCTGCTCCGGAGCAACAACCTCGTCAACGAGGCCAGCTGCGAGAGCCTTGCCCGGGTTCATCTGCGCGCCGGTCAGAATGACCTTCATCAGCGCGTCCTGAATGCCCAGCATGCGAACGACGCGGGAGACGCCGCCGCCACCCGGCAGCAGACCGAGGGTGACCTCCGGCAGGCCAATCTTGGAACCGCGGGCATCGGCAGCAACGCGGTGGTTAGCAGCCAGTGCGACCTCGAGGCCGCCGCCCAGTGCTGCGCCGTTGATGGCAGCAACAATCGGCACCGGGAGCTTCTCCAGGCGACGCAGGGAAGCCTTCATGTCCTCGACCATGTTGAACATGTCAGCTGCATCGTCCTCAGTGGCCTTGGACATCTGCTTGATGTCGCCACCTGCGAAGAAAGTCTTCTTCGCAGAGGTGATGATAATGCCCTTGATGGAGGTCTCAGAGCCGTCGCCAATTTCGTTTTCCAGGCGCTCCACGGTGGCGCGGATGTCGTCCTGGAAGGTCTGGTTCATGGTGTTGACCGGTGCATTCGGGTCATCCATGGTGAGGGTGACGATTCCGGCGTCGTCCTGATCCCACCGGAACATGTTATCTGTGCTCATAAATCAGTCAGTCCTTTGTGGTTATCGCGGTGTGACCGCGGCAATTGTCGCTGTGAGTTTCGTTCCGGTTTGCTTTAGACGCGCTCGATGATGGTTGCAACACCCATGCCGCCAGCCACGCAGAGCGAGATGAGGGCGTAGCGGCCACCGGTGCGGTGCAGCTCGTCGATTGCGGCGCCGGTGATCATGGCACCGGTTGCACCCAGCGGGTGACCCATGGCCATTGCGCCACCGTTGATGTTGAGCTTGTCGTAGTCGATGCCCAGGTTCTGCTGAGCGTGCTTGACGACGGCGGCAAACGCCTCGTTGATTTCCCACACGTCGATATCGTCGACGGTCAGGTTTGCCTTGGCCAGAGCCTCGCGGACAGCCGGCTCGATGCCGGTCAGCATGATGGTCGGCTCGACACCATTGACTGCGGTGGCGACAACGCGTGCGCGTGGGGTCAGACCCATGTCTGCGCCGGCCTTCTCAGAACCAACCAAGGTCAGTGCAGCGCCGTCGACGATGCCGGAGGAGTTACCTGCGTGGTGGACGTGGTTGATGCGCTCGAGCTGCGGGTACTTCTTCAGAGCAACTGCGTCGAAGCCGCCCTGCTCGCCCATCATGGTGAAGGCTGCGCGCAGGCCGGAGAGGGACTCTGCGGAGACGCCTTCGCGAATGGTTTCATCGCGGTCGAGGATGGTCAGACCGTTAGCGTCCTTGACTGGGACGACCGAGCGGTCGAAGCGACCCTCAGACCATGCCTTTGCAGCACGAGCGTGGGAGAGTGCTGCCATCTCGTCGAGGGACTCGCGGTCAAAGCCGTCGAGCGATGCGATCAGGTCAGCGGAGATACCCTGCGGGACGAAGTCGGTCGCGAACGAGACCTGTGCGTCCATTGCCATTGCGCCACCGTCGGACATCATTGGCACGCGGGACATGGACTCCACGCCACCGGCGAGAACGAGCTCGTCCATGCCGGAGCGGACCTTCTGAGCAGCCAGGTTGATGGCGGAGAGGCCGGAAGCGCAGAAGCGGTTGATCTGGACACCGCCAGTGCGGTACGGCAGACCTGCGGTGAGTGCTGCGGTACGGGCAATATCCGCACCCTGGTCGCCGACTGGGCTGACGCAGCCCACGATGAGGTCGCTGATGCGCTCTTCGTCCAGGTCAGGGAAACGATTGCGGATTTCGTCGATGAGGCCGACGAGAAGCGATACCGGGCGTACCTCGTGGAGGGAGCCGTCCTTCTTGCCCTTGCCGCGCGGGGTGCGAATTGCCTCGTAGATGAAGGCTTCGCCGCCCGGCTGAATGGTGGCGGAAGTCATGTGTTTTTACCTCACAGATTCGTCGTAAAGTGTCGTGCGTCACTCTATAACGAAAGGCGGACTGGCGGGGGTGATTTGAGGGGTGTTGTAGGGAAAAGCGGCCAACCGCACCATTTCACCTGCGGTTATGGGAGAAACCGGGGGTAATTACATAAGTATTTTTAAACACAGCTTCGCGGAAGCGAGGCGGTAACGGTCTGCCATGTGAAGGCCCAATCGTTACGCCCGTCCGCAACCATCAAGCCGCCTCTCCATCATCCTGCGCGAACCCCAAGTTCCGATAGCGCTCGACAAAGGCCTGGATGCGCTGCAGCACCCGCGTCTTGACCTTCTCGCGCTCATTACCTGGAGTAAACCGCGACATTGGCGGAAGAACTCGAACAATTCCGGTGCCAAGCGTGCTGACAATGCCGGTGGTCAGCGCCTCTTCAATGAAAGATTGCGCAGTGGGCATCCGCAGCTTTTCTTCAGTGATGATCGCATTGAGTTCTTCCGTGCGTTTGGTCCTGATGAATTCTTCCCACTGCTCGTCAACGGGCTGTGTCAGGCTCACGGTGTTGACAAATTCTTCAATCAGATCGCGCTTGTTCCGCAGTGATGGGCTGGAGTTTGCAGCGCGAGAAATCTGGGCACGAATTTCTTCTCTCTCGTCACTGCCGTGGGTTTCGCGGTATTGCTCGACGAGCATGAGAATGTAGTCGACATTGATCTCTACCTGCTTAATCAGCTCCATCTCGAAGACCACATCTTCGTTGATGGACTCCCGTTCCCCGTCGCTTTCAGTACGGAATTCCGCAAAAAGGTCGAGGTAGATACTGCGGTAGTCCTGCTCCTGGCGAGGCGTCAGCAGCGCGTCATCGGCGAATTGGTCGAAGGAGGTCAGGATGTTTTGGACACGCAGAATCGCGCCGAAAAGCTTGATGAACTCCTTCTTCGCCTTCTCGCCAACAATGACCTTGTTCAGTGGATATTCCTGGAGCAGCTGATTCACCAACTTGGCGTATTCCGCAAAGTAATCCGCGTAGGGCTTGAGCAGCACTACGCTTTGCGCATCGGTGTCGCCGAAGAGCCGCAGCGCCTCATTCGTGGCATCTTCGAGGTCTCGGAAGCAGACAATGTTGCCGTACGTCTTGACTGAGTTGAGGATTCGGTTGGTACGCGAGAATGCCTGAATCAATCCGTGGTACTTCAGGTTCTTGTCCACGAACAGGGTGTTCAAGGTGGTGGCATCGAATCCGGTGAGGAACATGTTGACCACGATGGTCATATCGACTTCCCTGTTTTTCATTCGCAGGGAGAGGTCTTTGTAGTAGTTCTGGAATTTCTCGGCAGTGGTGTCGTAGTTGGTCTTGAAATACCCGTTGTAGTCGGCAATCGCCGCTTCCAGGTAATCGCGCGCAACCTTGGGTAGCTGCTCGGGCTCCATGTCTTCTTCAAGGAGCAAGCCTGTCTCGTCGGCCACGGCAGTAGCTGCCGCAGCGCTTTTCTTTTCGCTTGACGACGGAATCGTCGGTGACTCATCCTTTTCGGCCTCATTTGGCGCGAATGAGTAAATCATGGCGATCTTCAGCCGCTCTGCTTCCGGCAGTGACGCTTGCGCTTCTTTGAAGAGGTTGTAATAGGTGTAGGCAGCCTCAACAGAAGCGGTGGCGAAGATAGCATTGAAGCCACGAACTCGTTGATTTTTCTTTATTTCCTTGATTCGACCGCGGTGTCGGGCCTTTGCTGAGGCGGATACGTTCTCGACAACGCGGTGTTCGTAGAAGGTTTCCCGCTTCGTTTTCTGCGCGAAGTGTTCGAGCGTGTAGTCGACGACGTTTTTCAGGCGTGGTTCCGCCAGGAGTGCGCCTTCGGTGTCGATGCCTGTGACTTCCTTGTCTTTAACGTTTCCAACCGAGATGGTGTTGACGTAGTCGATCCGGAAGGGCAGGACATTTTTATCGGTGATGGCGTCAACGATGGTGTAGGCGTGGAGTCGTTTGCCGAAAGCCTGCTCGGTGGTTTTGAGGTTGGCCTTGGTGCCGCTGGTGGAGTTGTCGGCGAAGATGGGCGTTCCGGTGAAACCGAAGAGGTTGTACTTCTTGAATGCCTTAGTGATGGCAGTGTGCATGTCGCCAAATTGGGAGCGGTGGCATTCGTCGAAGATGATGACTACGTGCTTGCTGTAGACATCGTGGTGCTTGTTGCCTGCGATGAAGTTCGACAGCTTCTGAATTGTGGTGATGATGATGGCCGCATCGTCGTCTTCCAGCTGCTTCTTCAGCACGGCGGTCGAGGTGTTGGAGTTGGCAGCACCCTTTTGGAAGCGGTCGTACTCACGCATGGTTTGGTAGTCGAGGTCCTTGCGGTCGACGACAAAAAGGACCTTATCGACATGCGAAAGTTTGCTAGCCAGCTGTGCGGCTTTGAATGAGGTGAGGGTTTTCCCCGAACCGGTCGTGTGCCAGATGTAGCCGCCGGCCTCCGTGGTGCCCAGGCGTTCACGATAGTTATTGGAAATCTCAATTCGTTGCAGAATCTTCTCAGCGGCGACGATCTGGTACGGGCGCATCACCAGTAGTTCTTCCGCAGCGGTGAAGACGCAGAACTTAGTCAGAATATTGAGAAGCGAGTGCTTGGACAGGAATGTCTTAGTGAAGCCAACAAGATCCCGGATGGGTTGGTTGTTTGCGTCAGCCCACCACGATGTGAATTCAAAGCTCTTAGCACCGCGTGCTGGGCGGCCTTTTCCTCCCGTTTCCTTGATGTGCAGTTCACGGGTGGTGTTGGAGTAGTACTTGGTCAGAGTGCCGTTACTGATGACAAACAGCTGCACATAATCGAACAAACCGTCACCAGACCAGAAAGAGTCGCGCTGGTAGCGCCTGATCTGGTTAAAGGCTTCACGCAGCTCTACGCCACGACGCTTGAGTTCGATATGCACCATGGGAAGGCCATTGACCAGGATGGTGACGTCGTAACGATTGGAGTGTTTCGCACCACCTTCGCCCTTTTCCACCTCGTACTGGTTAATGACCTGCAGCCGGTTGTTATGGATATTTGCTTTATCCAGCAGTCGGATGTTTTTGCTCGTGCCGTCGTCACGCGTAAGAACCTGAATGTGGTCTTCGTGGATGCGACGGGTCTTTTCCTTGATGCCGTCGTTGGCGCTGGTGATGCAGGTGCGATAGAACCGTTCCCATTCCGCGTCGCTGAAGGTGACGTGGTTGAGGGTTTCTAGTTGGCGGCGAAGGTTGGCAACGAGATCTGCTTCGCTGTGGATAGGCAGGTAGTCGTAGGCCTGTGACTGGAGGATGTCGATGAGTTCCTGCTCCAGTTGCGCCTCGGTTTGGTAGTCCTCCGAGGTGCGCTCCTCGGCCTGGTACTCCGCGACGACGGTGCTCTGCTCACCGACAGCGATCGGGTCGTACTTGGTTACTCGTCGCTTGCCGACGCCGTCCTGGTTCATGCTGCCAGCACCTTTTCCATAGTGTTAATTTGAATCGTTACTTTTATGAGTCTCTATCTTAGAGAGTCCGGGGTAGCACGGGGTCGTGCAGCTAATCCACCAAGGTTCCCACAAAAACCACAACCGCTGTTAGAATAAGGGGGCTCTAATCTAACAATCCCCAGGTGGTGGTTCGCTGTGGCTCCGACTTTGCCGGGAATGGAAGTTCGCCGGGAGCAGCTGATAGCTCAAGTTGACGCTATTTTGGAGTCGGCAATCGACGATTGTGTGCGTAAAACCAAAGAGACCCAGTCGATTGATTTCAAAGAGGAAGCTGGCCGACGTAGAGGTTCCCAGATTGAACCTGGTAAGTCGGAGAATCCGACAGCTGCCGACAAACTTGCCGACGAAGTGGCCTGCATGGCCAATACTCCTGGTGGCGGTGCCTTGATTGTTGGAATCGAGGATAAAACAGGGCGGATTATCGGTACCGAACTGGACATAGATTGGTTGCGGCAGGCTATCTATAGCCGGATTGATATTGCGCCTGATGTTGTCGAAAAGCGTGTGCAGGGCCAGCGAGTGCTTGTCATCTATGTTGCGGCAGCCTCTGAACCCGTTGAAGATACTGGGAACAGGCTGCGTTGGCGTGTTGGTGATTCGTGCAAGCCGGTGGACCGGTCGGAATGGTGGGAGTATCGGCGTGCACAGGACGGCTTTGATTCAATGGCGCAGGTTAGTGCCGCAACACTTTCCGATGTCCGTCCCGGTGCCCTGGCGTTGGCCAGGAAATGGGACCCAGTGTTTGCCGAGCTTACCGACCAAGAAGTGCTGCACGGTATTGGTGCTCTTGATGCCAATGGATTCCTATCAATGGCAGGAAAGCAGCTATTTACTTCGGCGGGGCGTATGGTTATTGAGCTCAGCATTTTTGATGTTCACGGTGGTCAGGTGCTTAACAGAGTGGTGCCGGAACCTGAGAAGTCGTGTCTTGAGCAGCTTGCGTACATAGAGCAGGCTCTGAATGTGGTGAATAAAAACAACACTGTGGTGGAGGGGTTCGTACATAAGCCGGTACCAGAGATTCCACGCGGTGCAGTGCGTGAGGCGATGCTAAATGCCATGATTCACCGCGATTGGAATCGAAGCGAAGCCATTGATGTGCGATGGATTGAGCTCGACAGCACCTTGATTGTGCGAAGCCCCGGTGGTTTTCCAGGAGCAATCACCGAAAACAATGTGTTAAGTAACCGTTCTGCTCGTTACCCCGCTCTGGCTGATGTGTATCGCGCAATTGGGCTCGTAGACAAGCAGGGTGTTGGGGTGGATCGCATGTACCAATCGATGATTGCCCTGGGGCATCGGCCGCCCACCATTGAAGAAGTAGCGGGCCCGTTTGTGGAAACGACTTTGGTGGGTGGCAGTCCCGTGCTGCCCGTTCTTGAGCTGATGTCAAGGATAATCCCGCAAGCACGGCAGGAAGATTACCGCATTGCAATCGTGTTGTATCTACTTTTTCAGCGCCCATTTGTCACGGTTGCGGAGGTAGCGCGTGGGCTGCAAGCCGGGCCTGAATCGGCTCACAATGCCCTGGATGCAGCCCGACAAACGACGGTACTGGGTGAACCGCTGATTGTCCCCCATGCTGGAGTGTGGGTGCTTGGCGAAACATGCCGAGCAATCTTGCGCAAAGCTGAACCGACGCCATTCTTGCCTGCGCGGTACCTCACCACCGATCAGGATGAACTCCAGAAAGCAGCGATGTTGTGGCTGTGTGAGGTTGGGGATATCGCTACAAGTGACCTCATGGTTCTGTCTGGAAGCTCCCGCGGCACAGTGAAGGCCTGTATCGACGTCATGGTAGAAACCGGCATTGTCACTGCCATTGGCAACGGCCGATCGCGCAGGTATCGGCTCACTAATCCGTCAAGGTCCCTGTAGAAACCGAAATCATTGTCAGATTAGGCACTGCCTAATCTGACAATCCGGAGGTGGGCGATGAATGCGGAAGTATTGCTGACCTGATGGAGCGAGGGAAGTCCGACGTCCCGCTGGGACTCGCCGACGCCGTCCTGGTTTATGCCGAAAGCTCCTTAAATGTGAGTAGTTGATCCCGGTAGAACTCGTACTGCTTCCGGCGAGCTTCAATTTCGGCAGGCAGACCGGAGGTGAGGTCGTTCACGAGTGCATCGAACTTGTCGAGAATATTCACGATGCGCTGCTGTTCTTCGAGGGGAGGGACGGGGATGGGGAAGTTCTTAATAATTTTGGAGTTAAGGTCGGAACGCGCACCGCGTCCTAATGCCTTCAATTCTTCATAGTGAGCAGCTGTCCAGTAGAAAGCGAACTTAAAATTAACAGCTGTTTCGTCGAGTTCTATGTTGCAACAATGTTGATTAGTGGTTAGGGGGATTTTATTCACTGCACAACGGCCGGCGCTTGCTCCTGAAATTGCAACAATCAGACAATTTTCTGGAATCCAGTGCGCCCCTGTTTGCGCGACAGCTTGCTCGGTAATGAATTCGTTGGTTGAGTAAATCTCGTTGAAAACGACCTCTTGAGTTCGAAGCCAAGGTATCTTTCCACCTTGGTAAAAACCTCTGTTTGATTTTGCCGGAGTTGCGCCTGAGCTGACCCGCTGGGAAACCTCGCCTAATGTTGCCCACCGGACTCTCTCTCTCTCGGTAAATGTCAGCAGTTGGTCACGATAAAATTCATACTGCTTTTTCCTAGCTTCCAGCTCCGCTTCCAGCTCCGCTTCCAGCTCCGCTTCCAGCGATTGGAAGGTATCGAGGATTTTTACAATTTCATTCTGAATTTCTAGAGGTGGAACCGGGATTGTTATTCTCGCGAGGCGGGGTTTGGAGATGTTTATCCTGGTGACACCGTTCGAGCACCTTCTAATTTGCTGTCTTATGTACTCCGATCTGAATAGATGCTTAGCGAAATCAGGGTTGAAAAATTCATTACTTATGGGACGAAGTATGAAGCAAAAACTATTGAGATAAATTGGTTTCGAAGGCGCTTTAGTTACGACTGATGTAAGTCCTACATCTTCAGTGGATTCTGATGACCCTGTGATGAGAATATCGCCTAAAAGCAGATGATTCTGCTTTTCTTGATTTCCTACTTTAACGTAATCAGAAGAATCTAACTGAGTAGAAATATTGGAAAATACATTCTTGTAACTAATGAATGGTGCGTTTCCGTTTGAAAAGTCTGTTTTCTTTTTACCTTTGAGGCCGGGTAGTGCGATCGTTAATTCGCCCAGCGGTTTGTACTCCACACCATTCGGGCAGAGTTCCTCGATGAGTTTTTCGATCTGGTTCACTTCTGCTCCTTCGGTGGTTGCTGAATCTGTTTCTGAACTGCAGTGATTTCCTTGAGGTAGTCCCGCTCCACATCACTGGGTTGGGCATCCATCACAGTTTTGTACTTCTCGTATTCCTCATGGGCCTTCTGTACTGCTTGGCGGTGGGAAACCGTTCCTGCTCCCTCCAAGGATTTACCGCCCATGGCCGCAATCATTGTGGTGAGGTGATCCATCCAGTCCGTCATATACGTCGGCTGGTGCATCTGCGCACGGAATTCTGCCGCATCGAAGTAGGCAGAAACCAAGGTATTTAGGCGTTTTAGCTCATCCTCGGCAAGGTAGTTTTTGGCAATCTCCACCTCGGCCTTGGTGATGCGCTCGCCCTTCCAATTGGTCAACCCCATGTTTGGCTTTGTGGCATCCGAACGCTCGTAAACCACCTCGGCTGCCGTGTGGCCGTGAGCACCAAAATGAAGTTTATTCTGGACCGTCGCAAAGAACTGCTTACTCACAGCAGCCCGCGGATCGTAATCCACGCTGGTGGCGTACAAATCTAGAACCTGGCGATGAATGACCTTCTCACTAGAGCGAATATCGCGGATGCGCTCCAGCAATTCACGCCAGTATGTTCCGCCACCGCCCTCTTTCAGGCGCTCATCGTCCATGGCGAAGCCCTTAATCAGGTATTCGCGCAAAACGCCTAGTGCCCACTGTCGGAACTGAGTACCCCGCAAGGACCTCACTCGGTAGCCCACGGAGATAATCACGTCGAGGTTGTAGTGTTTGACCTGGTAATTCTTTCCGTCGGCCGCAGTTGTTCGGAATTTCCGAACAACTGAATCCTCTTCGAGCTCGCCTTCCGCAAAGACATTCCTAATATGTTCGGAGACGTTCGCCTTCGACGACTGAAACAGCTCCACCATTTGGGCCTGGGTGAGCCAGACGGTTTCGTCGACAAGCCGTACCTCAATGCGAGTAGCGCCGTCGTCCGTGCGGAACATCACCAGCTCGCCCGCAGACGCCATGCTCATGTCGCCGTTCGTGTCAGACATCGGTGCGGGTTCCCTCAAGATCTGCCACAATCTCATCGATTGCCTCGCGCAGCTGGCGCTGGCGCTCCACAATGCCAACGATCTGCTTATTCAGCTCTACGATGTCAATGACCTCGCGGGTGTCCTCGGGCTCGACATAGGAGGAAACTGCGATGTTGTAGTCGTTTTCTGCAATCTCCTCAGCGGGCACCAGCTTGGTGAAATACTCCACATCCTCGCGGGCAGTGAAGGCATCCAGAATCTTCTTCTGGTTCTTGTCATTCAGTCGGTTCTTGTTGCCACTGCGCTCAAACTCTGCGGAGGCATCAATGAAGAGAACCGAATTGTCCTTCTTCGACTTCTTCAACACGATGATGCAGGTCGCGATGGTGGTGCCGAAGAAAAGATCCGGCGGCAACTGAATAACCGTATCCACATAGTTGTTATCCACCAGGTACTTGCGAATCTTCTTCTCCGCGCCGCCACGGTAAAGCACACCGGGGAACTCAACAATTGCGGCAGTGCCATTCGTCGCAAGCCAGGAGAGAATATGCATCGTGAAAGCCAAGTCAGCCTTCGACTTCGGAGCCAGGACGCCTGCCGGTGCGTAGCGCGGATCGTTAATCAGCAGAGGATTGTTATCGCCCTCCCACTTGATGGAGTAGGGCGGATTGGAAACGATTGCCTCAAACGGCTGGTTATCCCAGTGCGCAGGTTCAGTGAGTGTATTGCCCAGCGCAATGTCGAAATTGTTGAAGTTCACATCGTGCAAGAACATGTTGATGCGCGCAAGGTTATAGGTGGTCAGGTTGATTTCCTGGCCGTAGTAGCCCTCGCGGACGCCGCCTTCGCCAAGCACTTTCTTGAATTTCAGCAGCAGCGAACCGGAGCCAACAGCCGGGTCATACACCCTGTTCACACTCTTCTTGCCCACCACAGTGATTCGAGTCAGCAGCTCAGAGACTTCCTGCGGCGTGTAGTACTCGCCACCGGACTTGCCTGCCTGAGAGGCGTACATGCCCATCAAGTATTCGTAGGCATCACCGAATAGGTCGATGGAGTTGTCATCGGCTTTAACGGTGAGAGGCATATTGCCGATATGCTTCATCAGATCGTAGATCTTGTTATTGCGTTCGATGACCGAGTTGCCAAGCTTGTTGCTGTCCAGGTTGATGTCGTCGAAAAGCCCTTGAAGATCGCTTTCGCTAGCGGTGCCTTTTGCAGATGCTTCGATATTTTTGAATACCTGCTGCAGTCGCTCATTGAGGTTCTCGCGGTAGTGTTCGTCAGCCGCCTGCTTGCAGACATTCGTAAACAACTCAGAGGGCAAAATGAAGTAGCCCTTTTCCTCGACGATACTGGTGCGTCCCCACTCAGCATCCTTGTCAGAAAGGGAAGCGTAATCCGCGTCCTCATTTCCGGCGTCACGTTCGCCGTCATCGATGTACTCGGAGAGCTTCTCTGAGATGAAGCGGTAGAACATCATGCCGAGCACATAAGACTTAAAATCCCAACCGTCCACGCTGCCACGCAAGTCGTTGGCGATGTTCCAAATAGTCCTGTGCAGCTGTGCCCGGTCCGCGTCGCTCATAGTGAAAATCCCCGCTCAATCAGTAAAAATGCTTGAGCTCCCAGTCTAGTGGCAGACGATACGAAGTCAGGGGAGCACGCTCCGAGAGAAACTGGCCCCCTACCGCTTCCGCAGCACCAGCACCAGGTTCGACACCGCGAACTCGCGCAGCCCCGGTACGTGCACCATCCACCAGGCCCACCACGGGTGGTAACGCGGAAACGCGGCTAGCAGTTCACAGTCGCCAGCCTCCGCCGCAGCGCGCGCCCACTTCAACCCTTCACCGCAACCGACCTTGAACAGGGACTCGCCAAAGTAGTTCTTCGGTCGCTTGCCGTGCTTCTTCTCATACATGCGCCGCGCGCGGTCGCCGCCCAGGTAATGTGTCATCCCCATCTCGTGACCACCGAATGGGCCGTACCAAATGGTGTAGGAGTAGACGACCAGCCCGCCCGGCTTGGTCACACGCAGCATTTCCTCGCCCATCGTCCATGGCTCGGGCACATGCTCGGCAACGTTCGATGAGTATGTCAGGTCAAAAGCATCATCGCGAAACGGCAGTTCCAGCCCCGATCCGCGTACCGATGACTCCAGCTTGATACCCGCCGCCGCCATCTCGCCCACATCTGGTTCGCAGGTGTAATATTCCACGCCACGCTGGGCAAATGCTCGGCCAAAGTACCCGGGTCCGCCGCCGACATCAAGGATGCGATTGCCACGCAGTGCGGTATTCGTCGTAACGCTTGACGACGTGCCCGCCGGCCCCCCTGCGCCCGGCGGCTCCGCCGTACCGGCGGTGCCCCTCGCATCCACCGCGCCCACTGAACCATCCGCGCCAGCCGCGATGCCTTCTAGGAGGCCGATGGTGTCTTCGGCAAGGTGCCCGTAGAAGATATCGGGATCGGTTTGCTCGTATTTGAAGTCGTTGAGCAGCTCAAATGAGCGCGACAGTGTAGCAAAGCTGCGCAGCTCTTTCAGAGCGGGCGGGACGATAAAAGCGGGAAAGCGAAAGCTGGTCACGTCAAACAATCTAATGGACTGGTTGGGTCTGGGAGTATGGATTTGAGCTAAAGCGGCAACGAAAGCCGTGCCGAGCGTTAGGCTCATATTGTTATGAAAATCTTATTGTTGTGTTGGCGCGACACTGGTCATCCCGAAGGTGGAGGTAGTGAGCGCTATTTGGAGCGCGTCGCAGGTTACCTTGCCGACCAAGGCCACACTGTGGTGTTCCGCACGGCCAGCTACCCAGGCGCACCGGCCCTTTCACGTCGTGACGGCGTGACTTTCTCCCGCGCTGGTGGAAACTTCTCCGTCTACGTGCGTTCCTGGACCGCGATGCTGGGGGCTAGATTTGGCGTGGGGCCACTTGCCAAGGCGCTCGGCGGCAAGCCGGATGTCGTGGTCGATACCCAAAACGGTGTCCCCTTTTTCGCGCGGATTTTCTCCGGCGCACCGACGGTGCTCCTGACACATCACTGCCACCGCGAGCAGTGGCCAGTGGCGGGGCCGATTATTAGCCAGCTGGGGTGGTTCATCGAGTCGCGTCTGTCGCCGATGATTCACCGCCGCAGCCGCTACATCACGGTTTCCGAACCAAGTGCCGCTGAACTGGTAGAACTCGGAGTGTCGCCGGGGCGCATCGCGGTGATTCGCAATGGTGTGGACCCGATTCCGGGGGAGTTGCAGTCGACCGAAATCATGGCAGATCTATCCGAGTGCGACGGTCCGGCAGCGCATCTGGTGACGCTGTCGCGATTGGTCCCGCATAAGCAGATTGAGCACGCCATCGATGTGCTCGCAGATCTTGTGCAGGATCGTCCAGGTGCGATTCTCGATGTTATTGGCTCGGGGTGGTGGCACGACAACCTCGTGGAATATGCCCGTGACAAGGGTGTTTCGGATCACGTGGTCTTCCACGGGCAGGTCACAGAGGCGGATAAACACCGCATCCTCTCCAAGGCGTGTCTGCATCTGATGCCTTCCCGCAAGGAGGGCTGGGGGCTCGCCGTCATCGAATCGGCGCAGCACGGCGTGCCGACGGTCGGTTACCGTTCCTCGGCGGGATTGCGCGACTCGGTCAACGACGGTGAAACTGGCCTGCTGGCCAGCGATGAAGCTGACCTAATTGCCAAGACACGACAGATTCTCGATAACGGCGAACTGCATCGCGCCATGTCCAAGGCATGCGTCGCCCGTGCCGCAGAATTTGGCTGGGACAAAACCGGCGAGGCAGTTCTGAATGTCTTGGAAAACCCAACTCTGGACAATCTGCTACCTGCGGCGGGGCAGTAGCGCTTCCTTTACTCCAGCCAATAGTCCCGCCAGTAGCCCAGCGAGCAGGCAAAGAGTCCAGATTCCAAAGGCTATCCACGCAGCTGCATAGGCCCCCTGGCTTGGTTCTGTGGTCGGATTGATAACGCCGGGAACATGGTATAGCTGCAGGTCAGGTGTTTCATAGACGGGATCTAGCGCGGCCACAATGTCAGCTGAATCGCCGAAGTTGCCGGGCGAATTCTCCACTAGGACCCAGCCAACGCCCTGGTCCCGAAGGCTCTGGAGCGCAGACGCAAGCTCCTCCTGCCTCTTTGCACCGCCGAGCAGCGTGCGCTCAACGGTTGTGGCTCCCTCGCCAGACACCGACTGCCCAGACACGATCAATTCGCCGGAGCTCACCACCGGAGCGGGCAAAATCTTCGTAGCCGGGTCGAGGACAGGGCGCCCATTAATGATGCGGTAAGAACCGGCAGGTAGAACCGCAACGCGATCGTCGTCAAGCGCGACGACACCGGAAACCGCCGACCAGCCTTCCCATGACGGAATGGGGCGGAGTGGAGCGACATCGGCGGGCAGCGTGGGGACAGCGGCGATGATGATGAGCGCGCTGACGCCAGTAGCCAACCACTGGCCGATGTTGGCGGTGGCGCTGCGAGCGCGGCGTGCCAGGTATTCCGCACCGCTTGCGGCGAGGATGACATAGGCGGGGACGGCGAGCGCGATCCACTTTTGCGTATCACGAAGCAGGCCCGCGCCCGGGATGTGCTCCAGCGCCCAACTCATCATCAAAATGCCCGGCGTTGTTGCGGCGAGAGCGACGAGCATGATGGCCGTGGCGCCAGTGATAATCAGCCCCCGCCAGCGCTCTTGCGAATGCCAGGCACGACGGAATCCCAGACCCATAAGCACCAGGAGTGCCAGCACCATAATCGCCGAAAAACCAACCTCGCGCGTCAGTGGCACAGCCTGCTTATTCCAGATGCCACCCAATCCCAACAGGCTGCCGAGCGTGCCGACGTGTGCCTCTGCTCTGGCCGCAAATGCGGCAGCGCCAGCCGCATCGGAGGACCCAGCTGCACTCGGGTTCAGCAAAGATGCCACTAGCCACGGTGAACTGACCGCTACTGTTGTGGCCACAATCCAAGCGCGGTCGCGGCTATTGCGAGCGGTAACAATGCCGGTGATACCAGCCAAAAGGGCACCGGTCGGCGTGAGACCCGCAGCGGCAATTGCGCTGGTGCGCCACAAGGCACTACCCATCTGCGTTGCCAGAACAACTGCCGGAAGCAGCAATACGGCGATGACCAGTGACCACTGTCCCTGGAGCAAACGCTCGACCACAAACGGGTTCCAGAGCAGCATCGTCGGTGCAATCAGCTGGCTGGCTAAGCTCGGAGTCATGGGTACAAGGCCCGCACCGGATGCGCTACTGGTGCCCGAGCCGTGGCGAGTGAACCTGCGGGCGAGCTCAGCAGCTGCAAGACCACCAATCAAACAGGCGCCCACCATGCCGAAGCGCACCCAATGGCTGGCATCCACAAAGTAGCCCAGTGCCCACAGTGCGGTGTCCTGCGGAACAGCTCGTGCCGCAGCGGGGCCGAGTCCCAGGGCCGCGTCGGTAAGCGGTGGGTGATTGGGGATGACCATGTCGCGCAGCAGAAACATCGGTGCCCCAAAGCGACCATCGGCCGGGGCCTTGTGGGGCACAAAGAGCGGCCAGCACACGGCAGCGGTCAGCAGGAGAATCCACGACAACACAAAAACCCAGGCGACTCGCTCCGAATGAGAGTGAGCCGACTGGGTCAGAGTAGTGCGGAAACGTTGTGTCACGTGCCCTATATTAAATTATTTTTCGCTTTCCTCAGTGAAACTTAGGGTAAGCGAGAGCCTGTGGCACCGTAGTTTCGCGTCTTAGGCGGACTTGCTGCGAACACGGAAGCCAATCACGATGAGAACCAGGCCGAGGATACCGAGGATCCACGGTGCGACAGTGCCGCCGATAGTCAGCGACTTACGTGCTTCCTTAGCGCGGTCCATCTGGCGGCCCTTGGAGCCTTCGTCCCACTGAGCGGTGTACTTCATCGCGGTACGGTTCTGCTCCTTGGCTTCCTTTTCACGGCCAGCCTTGGAAGCAATTTCTTCAGCTTCCTTGTCGTCCTTGGCGTAGAACATGAACATCTCTTCAGTACCGTTGACGATCACGCCAGAAGTCGGCTCGACGCGGACAGTACGGACGTTGGTGTAGTAACGATCCAGCTCGACGTCGTCGTCACCCTCCAGGCCCCACTTGTGAGCCGGGAAGCTCAGGCGCATGGAAGCCAGCGAGGACTTGTCAGCCTCAGTGAGCTTGCGGCCGTCGCGAGTGAAGTGCTCGGTCAGGGACTCGTAGAGGTTCTGCGGCGGAATGGTCATGGAGTACTTGTAGACCTTGACGCCATCCTGAGTTTCCTCACCGACAAAGTCAATCTCGAAGTTACGCATCGCCTGGACGTCGTAGTACGGGTAGGACTTCTTCTCAGCACCAAACGGGAACTGGTACTGGATGCCCGGACGGGTGAACGTCGGCGGCTTGGTGTCCGAACCACCCTGCGGTGCGTTAATAGCAACGCTGGAGATCGGGTCATCTACCGGGTACGCAGTGCTGCGGTCAACAGTGATGCGGTCGAGGGTCGCATTGATGAGGTTCTTCGGCTCTTCGCGGTCATCGCGCAGCAGAGTGGTACCGACCTGGAGGGTTGCAATCTTGTCGTCAGCCGGCTCCTCAATCTCAACGTGGCGCTTCGACTGCATCGGAGTCTTGTCGTTGATGAAGCAGTGGACCGGGAGATCGCGCTTCTCTTCGTCCGTCTCTGCCTTGCAGCGCGGGTCATTCTTGCGGTTTGGCGTTGGCTCATTCTTGCCCAGCTGGCTGGAGTCCAACAGAGTGCCGTCGCGCACCTCCGTGATGGTATCGCTCACAGTGTCAAGTGGGATGACCCGGAGGCGAGGCACCAGGAAGGTTGGCAGAAGGACGGCAATGACAATCAATGCAGCACCGATAATAATCAGTGCATGTCCGAGAGTTCTCTTCATCAGCGGATAGTCCTTTAACTGTACGTAACTTTCTGCTGCAAAACCTAGCAGGAAGTTAGGAGTTATGTGGTGTGTTTTTTAAAAATAACTTGTCGGGAAAACAAAAGAGTTTTGGAAAAACCGGCCTGAACAGGACTTATTTCATAATAAAATACAAGTGATTTTACTCATTCCGGTATCCGTGTAAGAAAGTACTATGACGTCCAAGGCATATGCGGCAGCGCCAAACGCTGGGCAAGACACAGTGTCGAGCTCTGTGCCGAACTCTACGCCGAACACTGTATCCAGCTCGGGATCCAGCACTGCATCGAGCTCTGCCACCACATTCCGCCCAGGCTTCCTGCCTTCGCTGGAGGGCCTGCGAGCTGTGGCTTCGATGGGCATCATCGGCACGCACGTCGCATTCCAGACCGGGCATGATGTGGGAGCCCTGTGGGAGCGCATCCTCGGCCGCTTCGACTTCTTCGTGGCCGTTTTCTTCGTGCTGTCCGGATTCCTGTTGTGGCGTTCTCACCGCTCGGGTTACGGCGGAATTCCCCGTCGTAAAGCATTGTCCGATACCGACGGCGGACGGAAGAAGAGCTGGGCGAAGTACTACAAGAAGCGCGTCGCGCGCATTATGCCCGCGTACTGGGTGCTAGTGCTTATTGTGCTCATCGCACTGCCGGTGGGGCGCGGCGCGGATCTCAAGATTTGGCTAACAAATCTGACGCTGACACAGGTGTATTTCTCCGGCTCGCTGCACGGTGGGTTGACGCACCTGTGGTCGTTGTCGGTGGAGGTCGCGTTCTACATCTCGCTGCCGCTGTTTGCCATTGGGCTTAGCCGGTTGGACCCGCATCGCCAGCAGGGGCGCCGCATAGTGGCAATTTCCCTGCTTGCGATCTTGAGCTTCGGCTGGCCCTACCTGCCACTGCCGTACCCAGAAGGCGTTAACCCGCATATTCAGCCGATTGCCTACTTTTCCTGGTTCGCAGCTGGCATGATTCTCGCCGAGCTGGAATCGCTCCAGGGCGTCGATACCGATGCCGCCCGCGCGAAGGTGGAGACCATGCAGCGCTGGGCACGCCGCCGTTCGCTGTGGCTGGCGATCGCCGTTGGTGCGCTGGTTCTGGCTTCCTACCTGGGTCCCGAAGGGCTAGTCGAGCTCACCAACTGGGAATTCACCCGCCGCCTGCTGTGCGGTCTGGTCTTCGGTGCCGCCATCATCGGCCCCTGGACGATAGCGCCGGAGTCTCGCTTCCTTGAACACCCCATCATGCAGGCGCTAGGGCGCTGGTCGTACGGTATCTTCCTCTGGCACGTGGCGATGCTCTCCATTGCATTCCCGCTGCTTGGCGTGAAGCTGTTCACCGGACATCTGCTCAGTGTCACCATTGTCACGGTCGCACTGTCGATTCCGGTGGCCGCCGCCTCCTACGCGCTCGTCGAGGAACCTGCCCGCCGCTTCTTCGCACGCGTCTGGGTCAACCGCTAACGGCTTTTAATCAGCGGTGTTGTCGGTGTTGTCATCTGCACCGCCACCGGAAAGCACCGAGCAGCACGCCACGATCGTCAGCGCCGCCGTCAGCAGTAACTGAAGCGGCCAGCCGGCACCGGCGTAGTCATCCTTTGGCCATGGGTTCGCCGCCAGCACCAAGCCCGCAATCGACATCGTCGCAGCAAGTGCCACAATTAGTCCGTTTCGCACGTTCAGCCATGGCTTGACGACGTCCCCACGCTTCCGTGCCCAGAAAACCGCACCAAGGGTAGCGGCAACCACCACGAGGGCAACGACCACGCCAGGCCAGCTGGATACCAGGGTCACTGTCGCGGCAGCCGCAATGCCAATAGCCGCCCGCGGCAAGTCCTTGCTCAGCGAAGATGCGGGAATCGGGGTGGTGAGAGCGAATCGTCGCCAAGCGAAAGCCAGCCCCACAGCGACCAGCGCGTACACGGCTGCGAGTGCGCCGCCTGCGAGGATTCCAGTACGCCAGGTCTGCTGCGGTGGATAGGTCAGCTCGACGGCACCACCAATTCCAGCCGGAATCGTCCAACCCTGCTGCCAACCAGAGACCGTTACCGGCTTCATGGCGGCACCTCCGACACGAAGTTCGTGGCCAGCATTGACAGAGATTGGCAGCCACACGATGCGATCGTGGTCGGCAGCCTCAATGGGATTGTTCAGGTCGATTGGCGTGACCTTCTGCTGCTCAGCTGACGGCGCAAAGTAGTCAGTCGAGGTGAGCGACACCCAATCGGACTTGGCATCGATGCGCCATGGCCCCGGCGAGAGCTCAATCTCTTCACCACAGGTCAGCTCGCGGTGATCAGAACCGTCACCTCGTTGGAGGCTGGCCCACGGGTCTCCGATGCTGCTGCGGCAGGTATCAGCATCGACCTTCACCTTTACCGGCTTCGGAACGGTGAACAGGCGCACCAGCGTGCCCTCGTGAATCTCCTGGCCAAAGACCCAACGCTGAGCCAGCGACGAGGAATTCGGTACCACCGGGACACGAACCGGCGTGAGGTCCTCCGCTATATCCTCGGCGGAAAGTTCCGCCTCTTCATCGGAATCGGGGTTGCTGGATTCGAATGCGTCGAAGCCGGTATCCCGCTTTGGAATCACCAGTCCTAGCTCGGAGATAGCAAAGCCCACAGGAGCAATCTTTGCTGTGATGAGCACAGATGTGGTCTTGCCGCCGGGCAGCGGAATGCGGGTCGTCTCACCCGGGACCAACTGTACGGAGCTGGAAGCTGTATCGGTCTGGATGCGCAGTTGCGCCGGAACGCGAGCACCGGTCAGGCTGAGCACTGCGTTATCGGTCGGTTCCTTCCACGACAGCTTGACCCACTCAGCCTGACTCTTGCCTGCCAGGGGTTCCCACCAGGTGGAGGTGTCGCCGTCGAGCATTGCGTTGACCGAGTGGTCAGCCGATGCACCACCGACGTTGTATGGCTCAGAGGCCGACGATGAAACCTCAATTGTGGCGCGACCCGTTGCTGTCTGGGTTAGCGGCAGTCCCGCGACGGGGTAGTCCGGAACGAGGTTGCGGACATATGAGTCCTCGTCTTCGGCCAGGATTGCCGACTCCGCTCCGACGACTTCACCATAGTTGCGGCCGCGGCGTGCGGGAGTGTCGGTGACAGTGCCGGCGTTCTTACCGGACAGGATGCGCACCGGGGCATCGGAATCGACCTCATCAAGCCGCGGGAGCACTTCAGGACCACCGGCGACCAGCGGCACCTGTGTAGTGTCCACCAACCGCGGCGAAAGGGCGTGATTGCGCAGCTCCTTCGGGCCCGCGCCCCAAATCTGGATAGCGGTATGGCCGTCCTCGTCCGTGAACTCCGCCACCTTTTCCATGGTCGGGGAGTCCTGCAGCGTGGAGGTGATGGCGCGCAGCGAATCGCCCCTCGAGGTAACTCTCAAGTCGTGGCGGACCAGCACATAGCCGATGCCATTGTTGCGCAGGGTGGCATCCAGTGCCGGTACCTCGCGGCCCCGAGTCAGCGAATCGCGCAGACCATCGAGGCCGCGAATCGCCTCTGGGGGCACTAGTGGCACGGTATCGCGGACGGCCCAAGGCACGTCGGCAAGCGGCTGGAGCGGTTCGTCGCGAGTATTGCCCCATGTCTGATCAGCAAACGGCGATGATGGCACCACCAGCGTGCGGGTGTCCTCGCCCTGCTCATTCAGCCAGTCGGCAGCTTCGTGCCAGTAGCCCGGAACCTCGGAAAAACCGCCTGCCGGAGCGAGGCGGGCGCTCCACGCAGGGGCGGTGGCACTGGCGATAACCACCAGAACCAGCATCGATGCGATAGCGCGCGGGTGCTTCTCAGGGTGCAGCCACTGCTGCCAGCCAGTGGCTGCTGAATCGCTCGGCGACTGGTCAGCGCGCTCGTTCTTGTGCTCGTTCGCCGGCTCTCGCCACGGCCATGGCAGCTGGGCTGTCGCATGAGCGAAGCCGATAACAAGTGGCAGGCGCACAATTGTGTCGAATTTGTGCAGGTTGCGTACTGCTGCGAGCGTGGAATCGAGCACCTCTCGAGCCGATTCCCACACCAGCCCGAATGGCTCCGTCCAGGCCGCCACGATGACAAGCCCGATGAGCAGCATCATCAGCCACATCCGACGCAGCGGCAGTGAGCGCATGACCAAGCCAAGCAGACCAATCGCCGCTACGGCCAGAGTGGCGTAAATGAGAATGGGCTCCGCGACCAGCGCATTTCCGCCCACTCGCTCGAAAGAGACAAACGGGGTCCACGAAGTGGAGCCGCGGAGCGTCTCGCCGAGACTCAACCAACGAGTGGTCACGCCGGAGGACTCGATGTAGTCCGTAAACGGTGGTGAGTACTTGCCCAGCAGCAGTAGTGGCACAATCCACCACATGCTGACCGCTGCACACGCAGCCAGCCAACCGCCGAGCATCGCCCACGCACGCCCGCGGCGAGGCCCCGTAAAAGCGAAGAAGAGCAGCATCAGACCTGCGGGGATGCAAGCCGCAGCTGTACTGACCGCATTGACCGCGCCAGTGCACAGTACCGCTAGACCGGACAGCAATACGGCACGGGCAGTCGCACGCCAGGGCAGTTCCTCGCGCCGGGCCGCGACCCGTAGGAGCGGAAGCAGAATCCACGGTGCCAGCGCTACGGGCCAGGTCTCGGACGAAATCGCGCCCAACGTCGTAATCACACGCGGCGACAACGCGTACAATAACGCCGCCAGTACGCGAGAGGTATGCGTGCCGACGCCTATAGCTTCGGCCACGCGATATGCGCCGGTAAAAGCCAAGCAGAGAGTAAGGCTCCACCACAGCGCCTGGATCAGCCAGCCGGGCGCTAGGACATCGGGCAGCAAGCTGAACAGCGCGAAGAATGCGCCCTGCGGAAAGAGATAGCCATATGCCTGGTTTTGGAGCTGTCCCAGTGGCATGGTGTCTGACCACATGTTGAGCGAGGCGGACAAAAACCCGATGGGGTCTTCTGTCAGGTCGTGCTTTGTGTCAGCGACAGTCTTGCCGGGGGACTGGATGAATGCCAGCAGGCACAGCAAAACCCACCAAGGTACAAGCACGCGCTTACGCGCTCGAACAAAGGTGGGCATAGCGTTAAAGGAGGGTTAGCGTTAAGGGCTTAACGCTGACCGTACTCGACACCGCCAAGCAGAGCGTCATCGGTGGAAACAGCCTGTGCTTCCGGAATTCGGTCTTCGGTCAGAGCCTGGCCGATGCCGAAGATAGCGGCACCACCGAGAAGGGCGCCAATGAGCGCCGAGGCCAGGGCAGGGCCAACGCTACGACGCTGCTCGGAATCAGTTTCGTATGCCATGTTGAGGACTCCTCGTGTGCATTAAGTCAATACTGTTTATAAAACTACACTCTGTGACATCTGTAAACCAGTGGAACAGCTGGGAATCTCTCCCTGCCTTGAATTTTGGGTGGTTTCAGCGGTCATTGAGTTTTCTTAGTTGAGAGATTAACCCATTTTCTATCAGCTAAGTAAGTTTTTAAAAATTTTCTAGAAATTATTCCTTTTCCCCCGGAACGACAAGGACCGGGCGGCCAGCATTCTTCAGCAACGCGTCAGAGGTCGAGGCGGTAAACAGACCACGCAAACCAGTCACACCGCGAGTGCCGGAGATAATCACGCCCGCATCGAGGTCGTGAGCTGCATCGACGATGGCCGACCAGATAGTAGTTTCGGTCTCTACCAAGTAAGGCTCGGCGACGAAGCCGGCCTCAGCGGCAATCTGCACACCCTCACGGCAAATACGAACAGCCTCGTCGTGTGCCGGATCGCCGTCTTCAGTAGTGGCATCCCAGTCGGGCTGCATCATGCCGGAGGCGCCAGCAGTGCGAGCAGCAGCACGCTGTAGAGGCTCCCAGGCAGTCAGAATGTAGGCCTTCTTAACGCGCAGCAGTTTTCCGGCGTAGGCCAGCGCCCGCTTGGCTTCGTCGGAGCCGTCATAGGCAATGAGCATGGAATCAGAAATCGGTTCAACCATTTTCAGTTCAATCCTTACGTCAGAGATAGCCGAAAGACTGTCAATAGATACAGAAAAAGAGATGTCGCTGTAGTCCAGGATAGGACAACAGCGACATCGAGTACGTCAATCTTTAAAGCTACTCCGAACGAGCGGCTTGAATCAGATAGAGAGTCATTAACAGAAAGCGGTAACGTCCACTGTTATGGCAGCAGAACAAAATCCAGGGCAACCTCAATCAAAAGTTCCTGGGTCCTCGAAGAACGCCATTGCACTCGGCGTCCCCGTCCTTGTCATAGCCGTAATCGTTGCGGCGCTGAACTTGCGACCGAGTATCGCGTCGATCGGTCCGGTGCTCGATCAGCTCCTCTCCGACCTCGGCGCATCCTCCGCCTTTGGTGGTCTGATTACGGCCATTCCGGGGCTCGCGTTTTTCGCGATTGGGTTGTCCGCGGTGTCCGTCGGCAAGCGGATGGGCTTAAGCGGCGCGCTTACACTGTCTGCGACGTTGCTATTTGTCGGCCTTGCGGTGCGCCCGTGGGTGAGCAGCATCTGGCTATTGCTGTTGTTTACTGCGTTATCGGTTGCGGGCATTGCGCTGGGAAATGTGCTGCTACCTGCGTGGATTAAGGTGCACGGTGGTCGCCATACGGTCGTGCTGATGATGCTGTACTCCAGCATGCTCGCCCTCGGCGGTGGACTGGGGCCAGCGACGGCATTTTTGATTAGCGATTCTCCCGAGACATCTGCAGGTGGTATCGAAATGTGGCGCTGGGCGCTTGCCGCATGGGCAATCACCGCCCTGGTGCAGCTCGTCGTGTGGTTGCCGCTGCGTGCACGCATCGGATTCGACTACCCGAAGGCGCCGGTCAGTGCCTCGGCAAGCACACCAATCTGGAAGTCACCGACAGCCATTGCACTGGCAGTTTTCTTCGGCGTGCAGTCGATGAACGCCTACGTGCTCATGGGCTGGATGCCGAAAATGCTTATCGACGCAGGTATCAGCGTAAACATAGCCACTGCAGCGTCCATGATTGTTCAAGGGTTGGGCATCATCGGCGGACTGCTGATGCCGCCGCTGATTGCACGGCTCCGCACCATGTCCTACGTTGCCTTTGTTCTCGGCTGCCTTTTCTTCCTCGGGTATGCGTTGATGATTCTGATCGACCAGCGGGGAGCGGCGGAAACTGGTGTGGGGTATGCGATTGGCGCTGCGTTCCTGCTGGGTGTGGGTGGTTTTTGTTTCCCCATGGCCATCGCACTGATTCCGGGCCGCACGCGCAGTCACGAGCTGACCGCGCGACTGTCCGGCTTCGTGCAGCCAATCGGCTACGTTTTCTCCGCAGTCGGGCCCCTCCTGGTAGGCGTAGCCGCCGGAACCGCGGAAACATGGACACCGATTCTGGTCGTGCTGCTTGGCACCACGGTGGTGCTAGCAGTGCTTGGGTTGATTGTCGGTCGGCCAACGTACATTGATGACGAACTGGCCGACCGTGGTATCGGCGAAAAGAAGCCGGGACGTATTCAGCTCGACTGAATTTAGGGGAGTTAGCTCCACTGTATTTGGACACGGGCCAACTTAGCTTTGAAACTATGACAAAGAAAAAGAATTTAATCGCGCTGGCCTGGAGTTTTATTCTCGGACTGCTGTTCATTCCGGGATTGATTGTCTCCGCTTTTCTTCTGCCCTGGATTCCGCTCATTGGCCGCGGTGCCGATTGGCTCTCCCGGTGGGCAGCATCGTGGTCCGGCACCCCAATCGCCAACCGCGTGACCAATCGCTGGTTCGACATCCGCAACTTCGTCAACCTGCTCGTGCAGTTGGCCATTGGCTTTGTCACCTTCACAGCGTGGGTCGGCGGCGGGTTCACTGTCGGAGTGCTCTTCGCTGCACCATTCCTGGTTGATGAAGTGCAGTTTTTCAGCTGGACTCTGACTGACCCCACACAGAAAATCGGGGTTGCCTGGGTTTTCGCCATCGTCTTTTTGGTGCTGACCATCGCCATCAACCTCGGTGCTGGCCTGCTGTCCATTTGGCTCTCTCGCGTCATCCTCGCACCATCCAGTGAGGAAGTCAGCCAGTCCCGCGATGTGCTCATCGACTCTTTCTCAGGCGAGCGCCGTCGCATTGAGCGCGAGCTTCACGACGGTCCACAGCAACACCTGACCGCCTTGAAACTCAACATCGCTGCTGCTCGCATGGGTAAGACTGAAGAAGAAGTAGCCGAGGCACTCTCCGCCGCCGACCGCAATGCAACGCAGGCTCTTGCGCAGCTGCGCTCCGTGGTGCTTGGCGTTGCCCCGCCAGTGCTTTTCGAAAATGGCCTAGTCGCAGCAGTAGAGGAATTGGCAGCGCACTCTGGCATGGAGGTTTCTGTTCGTGAGGACGGTGTCTCCGACTTCGGCCCGATTGATGAAACCACAGCGCTGCTCGCTTACCACTGCGCAGCGGAGGGGCTGACCAACGCCACCAAGCATGGCCATGCCGATCGAGCTGATATCACTCTCGCGGTTCAGACTCCGAAGAAGGCGCTCGTGTCCCATCTGGGTACGCTTACGGTCACTGTGCGCGACAATGGCGAAGGCCTGGAAAAACCAACGAGTGCAGACGCTGTAGACGTCGTAAAGCATGACAGTGGAACCGGCATTGCGGGCCTGCGCGAACGGGCGGCAGCGCTCGGTGGAACCGTGGAACTCACCAACGCCGACGGTGGAGCCCAATTGCTGCTGGAACTGCCGATTCGCCAAGGAAGGACGCGATGAAAGTACTGCTGGCAGAGGACTCCGTACTCTTGCGCGAGGGGCTGACCGGCCTGCTGCGGGCGCTGGGGCACGAGGTTGTCGCCGTCGGCGATGCAGATCAGCTGCTCGCCACCGCCGAAGAGCAGGCGTTCGATGTCATCGTCACCGATGTCCGGATGCCGCCGAACATGCGTGACGACGGACTGCTCGCGGTCTCCACACTTCGCCAGGTCAACCCCGACCAGCCGGTTGTCGTGCTCAGCCAATACGTGGCGGCCAGCTACCTGGATTGCCTGCTGCAGCATGGTGGCTTTGGGTACTTGCTGAAAGAACGTGTCTCAGATGTCGAGCACTTCGTCGCAGTACTGGAAGAGGTCCGCGGCGGCGGTACCGTGGTCGATCCTGAAGTGGTTTCGACGCTACTGGCCGCAAAGCAGGACGGCATCGCCGAGCTGACTCCACGTGAGCGCGAAGTGCTCGACCTGATGGCGCAGGGGCTCAGTAATAAGGAAATGGAAAAACGCCTGGTACTAACCGCAGGCGCTGTGAGTAAACATGTGGCGAATGTGTTTTTAAAGCTCGGCTTCCAACCGGAAGATAACAACCGTCGTGTCAAAGCAGTGTTGCGGTGGCTGAGATATACCGCGCCATCGCCGTCGGCTTAGGTTGTACTGCGCAAAAGCGTTACTCGGATGTGCTAATCGGAGTTGTTTGGTTGTTGTGGCACCGCGGGATGTAGCCGAAAAGCAGCGGAAACAAAAATGAGGCTCAGCTTGACGCTGAGCCTCATTGGCGGAGCCGATGACGGGAATCGAACCCGCGCCGCCTGCTTGGGAAGCAGGAGTTCTACCATTGAACTACATCGGCACACAGTAGGCGGAATGATTAAAAGCACGCCACGGGATTGGCACAGTAGGTGTGGCATGCAGGCAATCAGTCGCCCTCTGTAACTTCAATGTAGCACTCTCGATTCGTGTCGAAAAAATTGGTCTTGAAGACCCTCTGTCCGTCTTTTCGGGTTAAGCGCTGATCTCCTTGTAGGACCTTATCCAGTCCTTCCCGGGGGATTCAGTGCGGGCATATCCTGCAACCCGCACACGCTGTGCATTACAGAGCGGTTAAGCTGGTCTATGTGTTGCTCTCAGATCGTGATATTCGTGCCGCTATCGATGCCGAAGGCTCCGGCCATCTCGGCATTGATCCTTTTGACCCGAAGATGATTCAGCCTTCGTCCATCGACGTGCGTCTGGACAAGTTCTTCCGAGTTTTTAACAACTCGCAGTACACGCACATCGATCCGAAGTTGCCGCAGGAAGAACTGACGTCCCCGCACGAGGTTCCAGAAGGGCAGCCCTTCATTCTTCACCCGGGCGAGTTCGTCCTGGCATCGACCCTGGAGTACTTCACTATTCCTCCGCACCTGGCAGGCCGCCTGGAAGGTAAGTCTTCGCTGGGGCGTCTGGGCCTGGCAACGCACTCGACCGCCGGCTTTATTGACCCAGGGTTTTCAGGCCACATCACGCTGGAGCTATCCAATGTGGCGAACTTGCCTATCGCACTGTGGCCGAACATGAAGGTCGGCCAGCTGGCACTGTTCAAGATGTCCTCGCCGGCAGAGGTGCCTTACGGTTCCGGCAAGCTCGGTTCGAAGTATCAGGGGCAGCGCGGCCCGACGCCGTCGCGTGCTTACCTGAACTTCCGCGATGAGGAATAAGGCACCTGAAACTCGGGATATGAACTCGGAATATAAATGAATTGTGAATAGCCCCGAGTGAATTCTCGGTGAAGAAATGGAAACAATTGTTCAATAAAGAGTTTTCGCAGGTGAAAAGCCTAAATATGGGCCTTTAGTTCACACCATTTAAGGGTTAAATCGGCTTGATGGCCTTTTATCTTTCGATAAATAATAGCCCTTATGCGTATTACGGTTATTGGTACGGGTTACCTTGGCGCCACTCATGCCGCGGCGATGGCGGAGTTAGGTCACGAGGTTCTCGGCGTAGATGTTGATCCCGCCAAGATTGAGGCATTGTCCGCAGGCCAAGTTCCTTTCTTTGAGCCTGGCTTGCCCGAACTGCTAAAGAAGCACGTTGAGTCGGGGCGACTACGTTTCACCACTAACTACGACGAAGCCGTTGAATTTGCGAACGTCCACTTCGTAGGTGTCGGAACTCCGCAGGTTAAGGGCTCGTACGCCGCCGATGTTCGCTATGTGGACGCAGCTATTACCGAATTGGCTAAGCGCGTCGTCGGCAAGCATTTAGTGTTTGGTAAGTCCACTGTGCCCGTCGGTACCGCACCGCGCCTGCAGGAGCTGGCTGCGAAGATGATCGGTGAGCGCGCCGCAGCCGGTGATGAGCAGTTGAAGAACACCAGCCTCGAGATCGCCTGGAATCCGGAGTTCCTGCGCGAGGGCTTCGCGGTAAAGGACACCCTGGAGCCGGACCGTGTGGTGCTGGGCACCCAGAAGCCGGGCATGATCCTCAATGGTGCTGGTCAGGAGGTCGAGTCAATCGCTGAGGACAGCCTGCGCGAGTGCTTCGGTCCTATCTTCGAGCGCGAGACGCCGCTTATCGTCGCGGACACTGCCACCGCAGAGCTGGTGAAGGTGTCGGCGAACGCATTCCTCGCCACCAAGATTTCCTTCATCAACGCGGTCTCTGAAATCTGTGAGGTCACAGGTGCGGATATCACTACGCTTGCCGACGCCATCGGTATGGATGCCCGAATTGGCCGCCGCTTCCTCAACGCGGGTCTGGGCTTCGGCGGCGGTTGCCTGCCGAAGGATATCCGCGCATTCATGGCCCGCGCCGGTGAGCTGGGCGTTGACCAGGCGCTGACCTTCCTGCGTGAGGTCGATGCGATTAACATGCGTCGCCGTGAAAAGACCGTTGACCTGGTGCGTGGTAGCTTCGGCGGCTCGCTGCTCGGCCACACCGTGACCGTGCTGGGTGCGGCTTTCAAGCCGAACTCTGACGATGTGCGTGACTCCCCGGCGCTGTCGATTGCTGGTTCGCTGTCTCTGGCGGGCGCTTCGGTGAGTGTTTATGACCCGCAGGCCATGGAGAACGCCAAGAAGAATTTCCCGACCTTGGAGTACGCACCGAGCATCGAAGCTGCCCTGGAAGGCACGGAGATGGTTGTCGTCGCCACCGAGTGGCAGCAGTTCCGCGACATCGACCCGGTGGCTGCGAAGAAGCTGGTCAAGCGTGCAGCAGTGCTCGACGGCCGCAACTGCCTGCCAGCCGACCAGTGGCGTGCCGCAGGCTGGGATGTCACCTGCCTCGGCCGCGGCTAAATGCTAGCCGCCCTCGAGCGCTTCGGAAACTTCATACCCTCCGGGGCCACGGTATAGGCGGCGATGAGGGTGGTAATCGGCACTGCGAGTACCAAAGCCACCGCACCGATGGTGGAACGCAGCAGCTCTGTGGCCACGACATCGGAGGTCAACGACTGCATCAGCGGCCGGTCGGAGACGCTTAACAAAATCGATAGCGGTAGTGCGGTGCCGAGGTACGCCAGTACCAGTGTGTAGACCATCGACGCGATGTGATCGCGACCGACGCGCATTGCCGAGCGGAAGACCTCCATAGGCCGCGACCGCGGAGCTGCTTCGTAAAGCTCCTGGACGGTCGATGCCTGGGCGATGGTGACGTCGTTAAGCACGCCCAACGCGCCGATGATGAATCCCGCCAGAAGCAGACCTGTGACGGAGACGTCAGGCAGGTAAAGCTGAATGAGCAGGTTGTCCTCGTTGCCGAGACCACGTAGCTGTGACGTGGAGATTGCGAGGTTGGCCAGGCCCGCCGCCAACACCATCGTGGTGAGTGTTCCCGCCAGTGCGGAAGCTGACTTCCAATTGATGCCATGTACGAGGAAGAGCACCGGGAAGAGGATCGCCGCGCCCGCCGTGATGGCTAAGGCCACAGGATCGCCACCGCGTAGCAGTGCCGGAACCAGGAATCCCATCACTGCGGCCAGCGTGATGCCAAGACCAATGAGGCTCAAGACTCCGCGAGTCATGCCGACGAGGATGATGAGCAGCACCGCTGCGCCGAGCCACATCCAGATGGTCGTGGTGCGATCCATGTCCAGGAAGGTGTAGGTGTTGCCGATGCTAGCGGTGTCGACAACCTGATCGGGCGCGAGGTCGACGACATTAGTGTCGGTGGCAGGAGCAGGAGCTTCGGGGGCAGCGGGGGCAGCGGGGGCTTCTGCGTCGGATTCAGGTGCTGGTTCCTGCTCCGGGGCTGGAGCTGGTGCCGGAGCCTCTGCATCAGGAGCAGGCTCACCCTCTGCGCCCTCAGGGGCAGGCGCGGGAACAACGCCGGGAGCCGGTGTCATCAACCCCGGATCCGGCACGGCACCATTGTCGACAGCTCCGGTACCGGCCGCGTTTGGACGGTGAATTGCCAGGACGACCTTGTCGCCCTCCGCCAGCTCGATTTCTCCGGGCAGGCCGGATGCCTCCAGAAGCGTCTTCTTGCCCTCGTCTGGGCCCGAGGTCAGCTCAATGACCGAGAGCTGGCATTTCGGCGCCGCGGGGTCATTGAGGGAGGCCGCCAGTCCTGGCCGCGGCTGGTCATCGAAGACGCGTCCGTTGTCAGGCGAATTGCACGCGCCGACGCTGTGCTTTACGACGGTTCCCTTGACCGTCTCTGCAGCTGACGTCTGTGACTGCAGGAATCCCGGCCCTGGGCTCGGAGCTTCACCCGATGGCCAGAGCCCAATCACTGCGAGGAAAGTGGCAATACCAGCAACTGTAAGAACTGTGGCCAGTAAGCGACGTGCTCTTGTGGGGTTGTGCCGCGGTTTCGTTGGTTTTGGTTTGGCTTGTGCAGGTTCGTTTTGCCGTACCGGTGCTGGTTTTGAATGTGCGGCTGGTTCTGCATGTCGTGCTGGGGCAGCCGAGGTTGCAGAGTTGGGTTGATTCGCGGTATTGACAGCCCGGAACCGGCCGGTAGAGGAGCCGCTGTTCGAGTTCTTCAGTACGTCGAGATGCGCGCCTATGTCGGAACCCGCAGCAATGCGAAAAGGTTGCTGGTTGTCAGAGTTCATTGAATCTTTTGAATGCCTGCCCACCCTTAATAACCTAATAGCTGCACCAGCACCGGAAGGCGTACCGCCATTCCGGCGCGCCGAGCCGTGGTCATCAGCGCTATGGCCCACCTATCGATGCAATACTCACTCATCGATGCGCTCCAGTGTGTCCATAAGTGAATAGCGCATCGATATGTGAGAAGGGCAGAACCAGTAGCGTGCGCAACCTTAAGTACTGCTATTGCTTGTAGCTGACCAGGAAGTTGCCCAGGCGCTCGATAGCTTCCTTCAGGTCGCGTGCCCACGGCAGGGTGACAATCCGGAAGTGATCCGGCGTCGGGTAGTTGAAGCCAGAGCCGCCGACCATCAGGATCTTCTCTTCACGCAGGATGTCGAGCATCAGCTTCTCGTCATCGTGAATTTCGTAGACGTTCGGATCCAGCTTCGGGAATGCGTACATTGCTCCCATCGGCTTCACGCAGCTTACGCCCGGAATTGAGGTCAGTCCCTCGTAGGCGACATTGCGCTGCTCCAGCAGGCGACCGCCTGGCAAGATCAAGTCCTCGATGGACTGGTAGCCGCCGAGTGCCACCTGAATGCCGTGTTGAGCAGGGACATTCGGGCATAGACGGGTGCTGGCCAGCAAGTTGATGCCCTCGATAAAGCCCTCTGCGTGGCGCTTCGGGCCAGTCAGCACCATCCAGCCCGCGCGGTAACCGGCCACACGGTAGGTCTTGGACAAGCCGTTGAAGGTGATACAGAGCAAATCCGGGGCCAAGGAGGCAGTGGAAATGTGCTCTGCATCGTCGTAGAGGATGCGGTCGTAGATTTCGTCGGAAAGCAGCAGGAGCGAGTGCTCACGAGCGATATCCACGATGGCTTCGAGTGTCTGGCGTGTGTAGACCGCGCCGGTCGGATTGTTCGGGTTGATGATGACAATCGCCTTCGTGCGATCCGTCACCTTCGAGCGAATGTCTTCGACATCCGGGGCCCAGTTATTCTCCTCATCGCACGTGTAGTGGACGGCCTTGCCGCCGGCGAGGGTGGTTGCTGCAGTCCAGAGCGGGTAATCCGGAGCTGGAATGAGGACCTCATCGCCCTCGTTGAGCAGCGCCTGCGTGGTGATGGAAATCAGCTCGGAGACGCCGTTGCCCAGCCAGACGTCGTTGACGTCGAAACGGGGGAAGTCCGGGTCCATCTCATAGCGCGTGACGACGGCACGGCGTGCGGAGTAAATACCCTTGGACTCGGAATAGCCCTGTGCGTGGGGGAGAGCGCGGACCATGTCCTGCACGATGGTGTCAGGTGCATCAAAGCCGAACTTCGCCGGATTGCCAGTGTTGAGCATCATGATGCGGTGGCCGTCGGCCTCCATCTGCTCGGCGAGAGTAGTCACCGGACCGCGAATGTCGTAGAGGACGTTCTGCAGCTTGGAGGATTGGTCCAGTGTCTTCAGTGGAGTGCGGCGAGGTGCCCTGATGTTTCCACGACGGGCGGCAACACGGGCAGCACGGGACTGCTCGGCCTGAGCGGCCTGCGCAGCCTGAGCGTCCTGCGTTGTCTCGTTGGTGGTTTCGGTGCCCTGGGAAGTGTCTTTACTGGAACTCACCTGTCTAAGCATGCCACTTTTTTGCTCCCGCACCATGCTTTTCTCACAGCGGGGGCAGATTAATTGCACATTAATTGCGCAAAAGCGCCCTGCATGAGGATGCAGGACGCTTTACTGGGTTGCGGGCAGCTGGGGTTCTGGCTGCTAGTTACTGCTTAACTGCGGAGCCGTCGATCTGCAGGGAAATCTCGTTGCCAAGGAGCAGGCCGCCAGTCTTAATAGGAGCGTTGTAATCGATGCCGAAATCGGTGCGGTCAATCTTGGTGGCTGCCTCGAAGCCAACGCGAGTCTGCCCCCATGGGTCTTCAGCGGAGCCGAAAATGTCGACATCCAGGGTGACCGGCTTGATGATGCCGTTGATGGTCAGGTCGCCGGTAACGGTGGCCTTTTCTTCGCTCTGGAGCTCGATAGCGGTGGAAACGAATTCGAAGGTTGGGTTTTCGTCGGTGCCGAAGAAGTCCTTCGAGCGCAGGTGGTTGTCGCGCTCTTCATTGTTGGTGTTGATGGAGTTCGCCTGAATGGTCGCCTTTGCCGTGGAATTCTCCGGCTTGTCGGCATCAAAATTAATAACGGACTCAAACTCAGTGAACTGACCGTGGACCTTAGTGATCATTGCGTGACGAACGGTGAATCCAACGGTGGAGTGCTGTGCATCAAGAACGTAGTTGCCAGACTGAAGAGCCATAGTGAATCTCCTAAAAGTTAAAAGTATCTCGAATGTTTCGAAGTATTTTTGTCCGCCGGAACCAACTTCCGGTGTTGACGTGTCAACGATAACTCTAGATGTGATGATGTGTCAACAAATTTCAAAGAAAATGCCGAATATTTTTTAGAAGCGCACATCCGGTCGGGCGATCGGTTCGGGGTTTTGTCATGGCTGGGCGAGGCTCCTTTGGTTGGAGGCGGTTCATATGGAGTCGTTTTAAGTGCTTATGCCCAGCATAACAGGCGTTGACATGTCAACAACCGCTATTTAGGATTGAGAATTATGCAATTCGGAATTTTTACAATTGGCGACGTCACAAAAGATCCCACGACTGGACAAATCCCTACTGAACATGAGCGAGTTAAGGCAACTGTCGCCCTAGCGAAGAAGGCCGAAGAGGTCGGCCTCGATGTATTTGCTACTGGCCAGCACCACAATCCACCGTTTGTGGCACCGGCGAATCCGCCGATTTTATTAGCCAACCTCGCAGCACAGACCGAAAATCTGATTCTGTCGACTTCGACAACGCTGATTACCACCACCGACCCCGTGCGCATCGCCGAGGATTACGCCTACCTCCAGCACCTTTCCGAAGGTCGCATTGATCTCATGATGGGCCGCGGCAACACCGGGCCTGTTTATCCGTGGTTTGGCAAGGATATTCGCAAGGGAATTCCGCTGGCCATCGAGAACTATCACCTGCTGCGCACTCTTTGGCGTGAGGAGAATGTGGATTGGCAAGGTCAATTCCGCACTCCGCTGCAGTCCTTTACGTCCACACCGCGCCCGCTCGACGGTGTAGCACCTTTCGTGTGGCACGGCTCAATCCGCTCCACTGAGATTGCTGAGCAGGCCGCCTTCTATGGGGACGGCTTCTTCCATAACCACATTTTCTGGAATATCGAGCACACCACAGCCATGGTCAACCTCTACCGCCAGCGCTTTGAGCACTACGGTCATGGTGCTGCTGATCAGGCAATCGTCGGGCTTGGCGGTCAGGTCTTCGCCGCTGAGACGGAGAAGAAGGCCAAGGAGATTTTCCGCCCATACTTCGACAATGCCCCGGTCTATGGACATGGGCCATCTCTGGAAGAATTCGAGAACATCACTCCACTGACCGTCGGCACGCCTGAGCAAATTATCGAACGTTACCTGGGCTATGCAGATGCCGTTGGCGACTACCAGCGACAGCTCTTCCTCATCGACCACGCCGGCCTGCCGCTGGAAATGGCGTTGGAGCAGGTTGAAATCCTGGGAACCGAAATCGTTCCGGTCCTGCGTGAAGAGTTTGAGCGCCGCCGCCCGGCGCACGTGCCTTCCGACCCGCCGACGCATGCCTCGCTGGTTGCCGAAGGCGTAGATTCCCCGCACCTTCTCGTCCGCCCGGCTGAAAGGAATCAGCAGTGAAAAAGCTCGTCGTCGTAAGTGCTGGTGTTTCCGATCCATCAACCACGCGCATCCTTGCCGACCGCATCGCGGAGGCCGTCGAGGCGCAGGTCTCCAAGCGTGGCGAGGGGCTCCAAATTGAGTACGTCGAGCTGCGCGAACTCGCTGTCAGCCTCGGCACTGTGATGTCCACAGGGCTTTACGACGAAAAATTGCGCGCCGCCCTCGAGACTGTCAGCGGTGCTGATGGATTGATTGCCGCGACCCCGGTGTTCGCAGCGTCTTACTCGGGGTTGTTCAAGATGTTTTTCGACGCCCTGGATAAGGATGCGCTGACTTCTATGCCGGTCATTATTGCTGCGACGGCTGGCACAGCACGACATTCGTTGGTGCTGGAGTATGCGATGCGTCCGCTGTTTAGCTACCTGCGCGGCACGGTTATGCCGACTGCTGTATTTGCAGCCACTGAGGACTTTGGTGCTGGCGATGGTGCCGGAAATGGCGCCGGCGGAGTGTCCGGCGCGGAGATGAACAATCGCGTCGTGCGTGCAGCTCGTGAGCTTGCCGAGTACCTTGTCGGTGTTCGCTCGGCAGTAGTCGGTTTTGGTCCAGATTTTGGGAACGAAGCTGAAGAAAAGGGTGCAGCGCATTCAGCGGGCGGGGCCAGCGAGGGGAATCAGGGTGCCAGCGCGCCGAACAGGCGACGCAGTACAAACACGCGGGTGGATACTAACGTCACGGATTTTGCCACGCTGCTAGAGGGGCTCGACGGTACCGCGAAGTAGCCGTGCGCTCACGTGAAGGGAGGGCAGGGGAGGGCGGCGTCAGCGCTCTTTAGCGGCACCACGGCAGGTTGTAGTAGTCGCAAGAGAAGGTATCGGAAAGAGCGTATTCCTTAACCTGCAGGTCGTCGCTGCTGGTCGTAGCTGTCGGTGCTGCGGTAGCGGCCGGGGCGCCGGTCAGCGCGCCCAGGGAAAGTGCTGCGGATGCAATGGTGGTAGCAAGAACAGAAGTGCGTCGAAACATTAGGTAGTACTCCGAAAGATATCTGCCTCGGCAAAGTGTCAGGGCTTTGTGGACTGCCGGACTTCGCCAGTGATTAATAAAGAAATCATAACTATTTAATCAAGAGTGTGAAGTGTGGAGGTCTCTCTACCTGCCCGCGCCTGGGGGTGGCCATTCGGCTACTCTCTGGTGTCTTTATGTAGGTGGGCTAGTGGCCGAAATGTTGATTGTCTAGTACCAAGTGGCCGACCGAGGCATTTTTGAATTGGTTCAAAAGGTGTAGTTCTAATGCGTTTAAATTGATCGCCGAAATCTTATTGTGGCGCCCATAATCGCTGGTCAGGGTCAATTAGATGTCGTATTTTCGCGTGGCAGAAATCGGTGAGATTCCATTTTTACTATGTGGATAATTGCTGCGGCCGTCGTAAAGCCAGTCGAAAATTTTCCATTACAAAACGCTGAATTTCGACTTACCTTTGCAGGTGTCAGTTCAAGTATTTCCTTACGAGTTGCTCGTCACATCCTGAAAGGATTTCGCCGTGAAGAAGACCCTGCTCTCCGGCTCCATTGCAGCCCTGGTTACCATGTCCTCGCTGGCTGTCGCCCCGATGGCCGAAGCTGCCCCAGCCCCTACCCCGGGCACCGTCGGTGGCACCTGCTCCGTTGAAGGCCAGTCCGGCCAGTCCCTGAAGATCACCGGCTCGAAGTTCGAGGTCGAAGGTACTGCGACTGTCGCTAACTACGGCGACACCGACCTGCCGCTGACCCAGACCCTGAAGGAGGGCAAGACCAAGTCCTGGAATGTCGGCGGTTCGGTCGACTTCGACCTGCTCAAGCTCTTCCATGTCACCTTTAGCGCCGGCTACCAGTCCACTCAGACCTGGGAAGTTGGCCAGACCCTCGGCCCGTACCCAGTCAAGCCTGGCTACACCGGTGTTCTGGAGTATGGCTTCCTGAACCAGTCCTTCGAAGGTACTCACCTGACCTGTAAGGGCGGAAAGTGGATCGACGCAGGTCGTCCGTACTGGGGCACCATCCCGAAGGAGCGCCACATTCGCGTTTCCATGCGCGCCAACGAAGCTGATCGCTCCGTCGACGGTGCTGCTCCGGCACAGGTCAAGGAGTACGCCGTCTAAGACGGGCTGAGCCTCTTTAAGACCTCGAAGCAGAAGGAAGTTTCTCCATGTTGAGCCTGAAAAAGAAGGCCCTGGCCTGCGCGGTGATGGGTGCAAGTCTTCTTGCACCAGGCATCGTTGGACAGGCCGCGGCGACCCCGCTGACCCAGACCCCTGACCAGGATGAGCACCACACCGGTTTCACCAATACGGATAAATGTGACCCGGTCAAGGATGCCAAGCGTCACCCCTGGGAACAGTGGATTACCGACGAATGGGACCGCTACAACGGCACTAACTCATTCACCAACCGCACTGACCGCCCTATTCAGTACACCCTCGAGGTGACAGAGGGAGTCAACGAGTCTGTGAAGGCCATGAGCTCCGGAAATATGTGGGACGTGTTCCTCCACGGGGTGAAGAACAAGTACGGCATCGTCGAGGTCAGTCAGTGGTCGGTTGGCGACAAGCTGGGCCCGGTGACCGTCAACCCCGGTGAGACCGTTCGCGCAGACTACGGCGTGCACATGAAGTCCTTCATTGGCCGTGTTCGCACCTGTGACCAGAAGACCGGCCTGTGGCGCGGTGAGCCCTACTTCGGTGAGTACAACGGCAAGGGGCCGTCGACTCGCTTCGTGGTCTGGCACAAGACCACCAAGGAGGGCGAGCACCGTCAGCAGTGGGCGCCTGTCAGCGGTAACTCCGGTGACGGCGGCCCGGCATCCGCCACGATTAACGACTAGGAGCAGTTATGAAAAAGCGTGTTGTCGCCATGTGCTTGACGACGGTCTTTGCGCTCGGACTCGGTGCTCCGACAGCGGTGGCCGCCCCGAATCCAGGAGCCGGTGAACCGTTCGCGCCGGAGGAGTGGGTACCAGTGCCCAAGCCGGCGGCAGTTGACCGCGGTCCGGCACCGGGAACCACTTGTGAAGCTCCGGGTTCGGTGGCTGAGTTCGTGGAAATCACCGGCTCTCGCTACGACGTTGAGGGCGTTGTTTCTACGAAGAATGACATCGGTGATGAGCCGATTCCGCTGACGCAGACCATCAAGGAGTCCAAGACCAAGAAGTGGTGGACCAATATCTCTGTCAGTGTGAAGGTCAGCAAGGAGCTCAACCGCAAGTACTCCTGGGAATACTCCCGAGAGATGGTTTGGAGCCTCGGGCAGAAGATCGGGCCATACGAAGTACGCAAGGGTGAAACTGGTCGTCTGAGCTGGGGATTCCTGGTTGACGAGTTCGCCGGACAGACTGTTCGCTGCAACGCCAACTCGAAGACGTGGGAGCCAATTGGGCGCACCTACTTCGGTGTGGCTCCGCGCGAGCGACATGTCGAGGTGACCATCCAGTAGTTACACAGTTCTCTCTCCACACTCAGCACGGGTAAAAGGGGCATATTCGCGAAAGTGAATATGCCCCTTTTTGCTATCCATCTCGGGCCTGCAAAGGCTCAATTCAGAGCCGCTAACCGGCCAAATCTCAGAGCCCCTGGTTATTCTGCGGCAGCGGATGCCGGCGGGTGGAAGCCTGCGTCTATTGCTTTCAGCGCCAGGTCCAGGCGAGAGGTAGCTCCAAACTTATTGAACATGCTGGAGAGGTGCTTCTTGATAGTGCCCGGCGACTTGCCGAGTTCCTTGGCGATGTCGTGGTTTGACTTACCGCGGCAGATCAGGCCGAGAACCTCTCGCTCGGCTTGAGTGATCTTGTACGAGGAAATGTTGCGGGACGGCAGGGTTTTAATCAGCCGAGTCGCAGAAATCGGTGAGATGACGGTGCCGCCCTGGAAAACATCTTCAACGGTGCCAATGACGGATTCCGGGCGGGCAGTTTTGAGAATGTAGCCATTTCCGCCGAGACTCAAGATTTTCAGCATTGTTTCATCGGTATCAAATGAGGTGATAGCGATGAATTTCGGTGGATTCTCCACCTTCTTAATGCGCTCGAGCAGCTCAACGCCGTCCATGTTGGGCATATGAATATCGGTCAAAACTACGTCAATGCCACCGCGGGCAATGATATTGAGGGCCTCGTGGCCATCGCTGGCTTCATCGACCACGGTAATGTGCGGTGCCTTCTTGAAGTAAGTTCGCAGCGTCGAGAGTACGAGTGGGTCGTCGTCGACAATGAGCACCTTAATGTCAGACATCCGCGAACCTTTCATAGAAGTTATAAAAACCGAACAATATCTGTCATCGTGTGATATTACTACGCTAACCAGGACTTTTCGAGAGATATCTTCGTCACAGGCGGTTACTACACCAATCTTACGCTAGCGTAACTTACTGATTGGTAGGTGGCATGTGGAGTTTGGTATTCCACACATTTCCTTCTCGTTCTGATGTGATGGAACCGTCCCACGGTCGCACTCGCCGATGCAGTGAGGAAAGCCCCAAACCGCTCGAGAGCATCGCCCGCGGCAGAAAATGCGGTAGCGCCTTCGATATCTGATTGCTGATGTCGAGCGTGAAGCCATCCTCCTCATTGCCCAGCGCCAGAATGTGGACGTTCGTTTGCGGCTCGCCGTACTTCTGAATATTCGTGCAGAACTCCGACAGCGCCGGCGAGATAACTTCTGAAATCTGCGTCAAGGAGGGCTCGGTTTCAATGCTCGTGGCCAGCGAAACGTTAAACCCAGCTTCCTGCAGTTCATCCTTGGCCTGTTGGAGCACCCTGTTCATGCTAGGAACTCGCTCATCTTGGCCAATAGCCGAGGTCAAAGAGCTTTCTTTGTCAGCGGATTTCAGCAGTGAAAGCAACTGGCGAAGCTGTAGCAGACCTTCTCGGGAGGTTTCTGCGATGTCCTCCAGGGACTCTTCAAGCTTTTCATCTGTCCCTTCTCGCTCGATGGCGAGCGCCTGCGCCAGCATGGTTACGCGAGTAAAGGACTTGGCGGTGGAGTCGTGCAGCACGGTCGCCAACTCAAGGCGTTGTTCTTCCAGGGCGCGGTTAGATTCAATCGTTGCCTGCCGGCGTTGCTCTTTGTAGCGACTGCGCATCATGCCGATGGCGTAGGCAATTACAAAAAGCAGCGTTGTCACAAAGGTCGCGACGTGGTCGCGCGCGAACGTATTTGTGTTTACGTCGTAGTTTGAAATTACCAACAAGAGCAATGCAGTGATTCTCGCCGGCATCTTGTTGTTGTTAGCACGCATCACTTCCACGATGAGAAGCGCGCAGAAAATCTGCATTGGAGCCTGCTCTGTAGGAAGGAAAGTCAACGCCAAGAAATTCGCTGGGACAACCACCATGGCAAAGAGCGGCAAATACGTCGCCACTGCAACAAGAATGACCTGAAGGCCACCGATAATGGTTGGCAACAATAGATCAGAGTTGCTCTCGCGGAGAATTAGCGCATCGAGAGCAGTGAGGATCAGCGCAATGACCATCTCCACTGACCCCGGAGTCCTCAGAAAGTCTCTTATCTGTGACAGCGATTTCTTAATCACTACGCCAAGACCTCTTTCCACACCACAACGCGGTCATCTCTAACGGGATGCAGTAATCAATATATTGTCAGTGCGGTTGAGAGTGCCATTTGCATGATTAATGCCGTGGCGCAGGGATCGTCGTAAAGCACAAAAAATCCGCCCGGGAAGAATAACCTCTCGGGCGGATTTTGGCTTACTTAGCGAGCGTTACTTACGTCGCGCTGATCCTGGCAGCGGAACTCCGTGCTGGTTGCGCGGAAGGTTCTTAGCGCTTGCCGACGGTGCCTGCGTCTCCTCGGCTGGGGCCTCAGCGGCTTGCTCGGTGGAAGTAGCATCTTCCGCCGACTGCTGTTCGGTAACCTCTGGTTGCGCCGGAGCCTGCTCTGCCTCTGGCTGAGCAGGAGCCTCCTGAGCTTCGGTTTCCTCTGCTGCCGGGGCAGGGGTGCTAGCGACTGGCTTGGCCTTGCGTGCGCCACCCGGGATTGGAGCGCCCTTGCGTGCGCCGCCCGGAACCGGAGCACCGGATGCGGTCTTCGGCTGCTCAGCTGCTGGCTGCTCGGACTCGGTGGCCGCTACTTCAGCAGCGGCTTCCTCGGCGGGAGCGGTTTTCTCGGCCTTCGGCTTCGCGGCCGGAGCTGCCTTCTTAGCGCCACCCGGAACCGGAGCGCCCTTGCGTGCGCCACCCGGAATCGGAGCGCCCTTCGTTGCCTTCGGAGCCTCAGTCGGAGCTTCGGTTTCTGCAGCTGCTGGCTCTGCCTGCGCGGCCGGTTTAGCGGCCTTGGCGCCGCCCGGAACTGGAGCGCCCTTCTTAGCGCCGCCTGGAACCGGGGCACCGCCCTTGGCACCGCCTGGCTTCGGAGCGCCGCCCGGAGCTGGAGCACCCTTCTTGGCACCGCCTGGGGTCGGGGCGCCGCCCTTTGCACCACCTGGAACCGGTGCGCCGGCCTTGGCACCGCCTGGCTTCGGAGCGCCACCCGGAGCAGGAGCACCCTTCTTGGCGCCACCCGGAGTTGGTGCGCCGGCCTTGGCACCGCCTGGAGCTGGAGCGCCCTTCTTGGCACCACCTGGGGTCGGTGCGCCGCCCTTGGCGCCACCCGGCTTCGGAGCACCACCCTTGGCAGCAGCGCCTGCAGCAGCACCAGCAGCTGCGGCACCAGCGCCGGCAGCGGAAGCCTTCTCTGCCTTCTTCTTCTCGGCAGCCTCAGCCTTCTTGCGCTTAGCTTCCTCTTCCTCGAGGCGCTGACGCTCTTCCTCTTCAGCCTTCTTTGGATCGACCCAGCCACGCTCCGGCTGCTCAATCCACTCCGGTTCGCGTGCCTGCGGCAGCTCGCCGTCGACCTTCACGGAGTCGCGGAGCATCTGGGCGATGTCCAGGACCTCCGGCTTCTTCTCGTCGTCCTCGATGACGTTGTTGACGCCATCGTTCATCATCGTCTTACAGAACGGGCAGCCGATGGCAATTGCCTCAGCGCCGGTTCCGACAGCCTCTTCGGTGCGGTTTACGTTGATGCGCTGACCGATGGTCTCTTCCATCCACATGCGAGCGCCACCAGCACCACAGCAGAAGCCGGTGTTCTTATTACGTGGCATTTCGACGAGGTTGGCGCCGGACGCGCCAATCAGCTCACGCGGAGCTTCGAATACCTTGTTGTGGCGGCCCAGGAAGCATGGGTCGTGGTAGGTGACCTGGCGGCCCTGACCCGAAGCAACCGGCTGCAGGCGGTTAGCGCGAACCAGCTTGTTCAGCAGCTGGGTGTGGTGGACAACTTCGTACTGTCCGCCCAGCTCCGGGTACTCGTTCTTGAAGGTGTTGAAGCAGTGAGCACAGGTGACGACAATCTTGCGCTGCTTCGGCGGCACACCGTCGAAGACCTCGTCGAGCTGCTCGATGTTCTGCTCAGCCAACATCTGGAAGAGGAACTCGTTACCAGCACGGCGAGCGGAGTCGCCAGTACAACCCTCGGCCTGGGAGAGCACAGCGTACTTCACACCTGCGGTGTAAAGCATCTCTGCAACAGCCTTGGTGGTCTTCTTCGCATTGTCGTCGTAGGCACCGGCACAACCGACCCAGAACAGGTACTCGGTGTCGTCGAAGCTCTCGACATCCTCGCCCCAAATCGGGACAACGACGCCTTCCTTGCGGACCTCATTGATCCAGTCGGCGCGAGTGGAAGCGTTCTGGCCCCACGGGTTGCCCTTGGTTTCAAGGTTCTTGAACAGGCCAGCCAATTCGGTCGGGAAGTCCGACTCGACCAGAACCTGGTAACGACGCATATCGACGATGTGGTCGATGTGCTCAATGTCAACCGGACACTGCTCGACACAGGCGCCACAGTTGGTGCAGGACCACAGGACGTCCTGGTCGATGATGCCCTCATCGCCGTCGCCAACCAGCGGCTTGGTCAGGAGTGCTGCGCCAGCGCCTTCGCCCTCGCGAGCGGTTTCGATGGTCTCGCCAGCCAACAGGTACGGGGCAGAAGCGTAAGCGTGGTCACGCAGCTGGTTAACCAGCAGCTTCGGGGACAGCGGCTTGGAAGTGTTCCAGGCCGGGCACTGCTCCTGGCAGCGACCACACTCGGTACAAGAGGTGAAGTCCAGCAGAGCCTTCCAGGAGTGGTCGGTAACCACGCCGGTGCCCATGGAGTCAACCTCCGGGTCAGCCTCTTCCAGGTTCAGGATCTCGCCGTTAGAGGTCATCGGCTTAGCCCCAGCGAGGGCGTTGTAGCCGTCAGCGTTGCGCTTGAGCAGGATGTTGGCGAACGCCAGGAAGCGGTGCCATGCGACACCCCAAGTGAGGTTGCGGCCAACAACGAAGAGCCAGACCATACCGGACAGCAGCTTAATCAGCGCGAAGATGGACACCATGACTTCGGAGGCCGGCAGAATCTGTGCGATACCACCGGTGACGAAGTTCGCCCAGGTCCAGACCTCGGCGCCAGTGTGACCGTGGTCGCCGTAGGTAGCCAGCTTGGCAGCCTTGACGAACATCATGCCCAGGCCCTCGATGAGGACGACGGCCTCAACGAAGTAGGCAGCCTTGGCGTTGGATCCGTAGAAGCGGCTCAGACGCTCCTTGTCCAGGTTGGTCTGGCGGACGAGAATCAGTGCCAGGATGCCCAGGGTGGTGCCCAGGCCGAGCAGTTCGTCGATGAAGTGCCAGGCGGTCAGATTCCTGAGGATTGGCCAACCACCGGCTGGCCAGAAGGTCTGAATGTACGCCTCGAACCACACTAGGGAACCGAGGAGGAAGCCCACCATGACGAACCAGTGAGCCACAGCAACGCCGGGCTTCTTGGCCATCTTGGTGTGACCGACGATCTCTCGGATCATGGTCCAAATACGGGTTCCCCATTCACCGGTGTGACCGTACGTCTTTTGGCCCACCATGATGGTCTTCACCATATGGGTGAATCCCTTAATAAAGATGAACCAGCAGGGCAGGGACAACAGGACGCCAATAACGCCGACTGCGACGGTGAATCCGGTAGATTCCGGAATCGCCGTGTCAGCCGTCGCCGCGGCGAGGTTGAGCACGCTCATAATGTTCCTTCTAGGCTGGCTCAGCCAGGGTGATGGCTGAGTGAAAATAGTTCTCTTGTGAGTTCTATCACGAGCCGCGGACGCTTACCTAACTAATGTGCAAAATAGTGCTGAATTCATCGATACACGGTGTAACCAGCGGTTATTTGACGAATTACGCAAAAAAATCGTTGTTTTATTCGAGAGGGTTTCGACGGGTTTTAACGCCTTCGCTTAACGACGGCGCGCGGCACTTTCGTCGTCACGCTTTTATGGGCGGAAGTGGCGGCGGCGTTGCGTGTATGTAGTTGTCGAGTGTTGCCGATTCGATGTTTTGCGGACGCATTGTGGGGGTAGTGCCGGAGTGTCGGGGCGGGACTGTGTCGCGAGACGGAGGGGGTGCTCGGTGGTGTGTTGGCCTTCGAAAATTGACTGAAGCAGACATGTATTCACATGCGTTACATTCTTAACATAAATAACAATAGTGACTTCTGTACCTGTGTTTTGGTGGATAATTTGCTATTGGATCCCGGGATTTGCTGGCAGTTAACGAAAAAGTCATTAAATGTAACTCACTTTTATGAATCCCAAGTGGATTTAAAAGCCTCTACGTCCGCAATTTACCTGGTACGCGGCGTGCTATTTTGGTGGCGAAGAAAGTGCCTGGCCACCCCCGCGTAATTCTTATGTAGGCGCCATTTTGTGTAGCGCCTAGTATTAGCAGCGTGATACTGCGGATTTATCCGCCTGATTCTAAATGGCATGTGGAGTGTGGATTTCTCCGTGCCACTTTTTCTTGAGAGGGACTTTAATGGCGCGATCTTTCCGTGCAATCGCTATGGCTGGAGCAGGCCTTATTCTTACTGCGAGTGCGGTCTTTGGCTCGGGTGTAGTGGCAAACGCCAATCCGGTCAGTGCGGTCGCAGTCAAGGCGTTCAATAGCTCGCTTGTGACTCCAGTGGTGGTGTCCCCGGTCGGACGTGCAGCTGCGGAGACTGCGTTACTTGATCCTCAGGTGCCGATTATTGTGCTCGGGGCCCGTCTTAATCCCGACTGCAGTGCTCCTGCTGTTTTGACGTCCCGATTGGAAACTGCACGTTCGCTGGCGCTGCGTCATCCGCTTAACCCGGTCGTCGTCACGGGTGGTCGTACTCAGCCGGGCTGCCAGACTGAGGCTGAGTACATGCGTGATGCGCTTGCATCTATGGGAGTGTGGAAGCGACGAATCACGATGGAAACAAACTCAGACTCCACCGTTGAAAACGCGGCAGGCACTGCATACCTTGCAGGATCGGGAGCCCGTGGCGTTCGTGCTGCTGTCATTGTGACTTCTCCGACGCACACACCGCGTGCACGAGACACCTATGCTGCCGCCGACAACTCGGCTCTGTGGCTGGCAGTCCCGTCGACTGTGAACTAGCAGTTTCTAGGAATTGGTGAAGTTTGCCTCGCGCTTTTCAGTGAAAGCGGCCATGCCTTCCTTCTGGTCATTGGAGGAGAACAGGGAGTGGAAGGTGCGACGCTCAAAGAGCAGTCCCTGCGACAGCGTCATTTCGTAGGCCTGGTTGATCTGTTCCTTAATCTGAGTAGTGGCTACCAGTGACTTCGACGCAATGGTGTCGGCGACCTTCAGGGCCTCGTCGAGAAGCGCCTCCGGCTCGACGACGCGGGCGACCAGACCTGCGCACTCAGCTTCCTCGGCACCCATCATGCGGCCGGTGAGGCACATCTCCATTGCCTTAGCCTTGCCGATTGCGCGGGTGAGACGCTGCGAGCCGCCCATGCCCGGAGAGATGCCGAGGTTAACCTCAGGCTGACCGAACTTGGCCTTAGCGCCAGCGATGATGAAGTCCGCCATCATAGCGACCTCGCAGCCACCGCCCAGGGCGTAGCCGTTGACGGCGGCGATAACTGGAGTTCGGACGGAAGTCAGAACATCCCAACGTGCGAACCAGTCAGAGACATACATCTCGGTGCCGGACTTGTCCGCCATCTCCTTAATGTCCGCACCTGCGGCAAACGCCTTCTCGGAGCCGGTGATGATAATCGCGCCGATTCCCGAGTCGTTGTCGAAAGCGGTGGCTGCTGCGCCGATCTCTTCCATGGTCTTGTGGTTCAGGGCGTTCAGTGCCTTCGGGCGGTTCAGGGTGATAATGCCGACGCGACCTCGGGTTTCGGTAAGGATGTTGGTGTACTCGGACATATTCGTGTCTCCAAAGCGGTAATAGAAATCAGGTTGTAAGCGAGGTTACCCGTGGGGCCGGATTTGGGTGGGGCTTTACGACGATTACATCGGTGCTTTCCTGGATGGGAAAGCGACGGCAGGGTAGGTCAGTGTGATCGGGAATCTGTGTTTGTGGCGTTTTGTGGCCGGAGCTGGGCTAACGACGTTATAAGAAAGTGCCGAAAACTTATTCACCTTTTGATGCCGAATGGAAGGTTTCTTCTTATACTTACGACGAAGCTAGCAGTCCAATCGCGACAAAAGCTCATCAAATGACCGAAAACCTACGTAAAAGTTTGCACTCGCGGGCATATGTGGGTCCATCGATCGAAATGACTTAAGCGTCACAGGAGTATTGATATGAATCCGGAAATGGAGACACGCTCGCTTACATCATCGAGTGTCGGTTTGGTTACCGAGGGAAGCGGTAAGAGGGGCAAGTCATTCAAGCGACGAGTTTGGGCTTCCACAATCGCGGCTTTGCTGGCAGTGGGGTTGAGTGCATGCGATGCAGATTCTTTGAAAAACGCTATGGGGGTCGGAGAAAGTTCTTCAACATCAACTTCGCAGGAAGAAAGTGCAGGGCAGTCTCAGGGGGATGACAGCCAATCTTCGACTAGTGCGCCCAGTTCGGGGATGGAAAAACCCGATGATAGTTCCGATAAATCGGACACCGGTTCAGCGGAATCGGGCACCGATGTTGAGGGAATGGGTGATGGTTCGACCAAACTGGAGCCTAGTAATCCAGAGAATGAGAAAATCTACCGCAATAGTCAAGGATGGGAGTTCCTCGAAAACTCAGCGCTTATTGCGCCGGGAGCTCGTTTTCTTGTGAAGGGGGCTGGTGATTCGACTTCATCCTGTTCCTTTGCGTGGTGGGTGTACAACAAGGATGAACCCCAGCGGCACTACATCACAAGTGCTGGGCACTGCGGGAATAAGGGAGACAGCGTATACGTAGAGGATGAAAAAGGGAAGTTCTATAAAGTCGGACAATTTGTCTGGAGGTCGTTTGACCTGGAGGCTAAGAACAACCCGACAGATCATGCATTGATTGAGTTGACTGTTAACCCTAAGAATGTTTACGGCACTCCCATGCTTAAGGGGGCGGAGTTAGCTGGCTGGGCAAGTCCTCAATGGCTCGAGCAAGAACAACCTCGCGTTTGCCGTCTTGGGTACCGTAGTGGGCTTTCATGTGGCCCCTACAAAGAGACTGTGGGGAGTTACATGTTCGGATTCGGAAATATTTCGGACCATGGCGATTCTGGCGGGGCAGTTTGGGCTGTGGATCCAGAAGACCCAAACCGGATTTATGCAGTGGGGATGACAAGTTACGGCTTCCCTCATGACGCAATTTCAAATGGTGCTGCAGCTCTATCTCCGTTGATTAAGCAGTTTAATTTGACCATTCTCCAGTGACTCGCGCGCTAGGTTGAGCTGCTCTTGATGGGTTGGACCGGAGGTCCGGCAGCTTTCTAGCGGAGGGTGTTTGGTCGCGGAATGACGAAAGGGTCTGGTTCCAATTAGCTATCGGAAACCAGACCCTTGAATCCTTATTCGCTTAGAAAACCGTTTCAAAACCTCAATGGTTCGTCCGTGCCGGGTAAAGGCGGGAAAACTGTTCAAGAAATGTCAAAGCGATTTAACCTCGCTTACGCAGTGAAATCACCAATGCGGCAATACCGGTCAGTGCGCCCACGAGGCCGAGTCCCAGGCCCCAGCCACCAAGCGTGCTGCTTGAGTCCTCGCTGGTAGTAGCTGCGGAATGCTCCACGTTGCCCGAGTGGTTATCGCCGTGCTCTGTCTCGCCGGTGCCATGACTGTGGCTGTGGTCGTGACCGTGGCTATGTTCATCGTCTGCCGACTTCTCAATCAGCTCCACGGTTGGAACCGGGTAATCGCTATCGTGGTCCTTTTCAGCCCAGTTCATCGAACCCTTTTCACAGGTTTGCAGCGTCGGCACCTCAACCGTCGACGGCTTTGCATTATCAGCCACCTTCACGCTGAGCGTCAGAGAATCCTTCAGGTCCGACGGCAGTGGAGTCTTTGCGGTGTAGATGACCTTCTGCACCTTTTCATTCTCGCCAGAGCCGGTCGACTCCTTCGTGACATCCCAGTTCGCGTTCATGTTCGGCGTAACCTTTTCGAACTCCTCCGGGATGGTGAACTCGACCTTCGTCGTCGGCGAACCGTCGCAGCCATGGCCGACCCCGAAAGCCAGATCTGCGTAGCCGCCAATCGGGGCAGACGACGGGGTTGCATGCACATGTGCGGATGCAATGGCAGGGAAGGCGAGGGTTAGTGCGGCGCTTGCCGACGCTACTGCGAGCCCACGGAAAAAGGGGAAATGGTGTCGCTGTGCATTCTGAGGCACGAAAAACTCCTAAAAAGTGGGATGAATTCTTGGCTCAATCGCCCCGTAAGTGGGGAGAAGTTAGACATGTATCAGTGGAGCCGCCAGGGCTGATTCGGTGGCAGGTCATGGGGGGGGGTAACAAAGGGCATGGCCTGTTGATGAGCCGGTGGCTGCAAAACACGTCAGGGGATTAGTCGGTTCGCTTTGCAGGAAAGTTCCCAGGGCTAGTGCTAAGAAATTCCCCCTGGAGGCCGAAGACAGGATTTTGTATAGAAAATTGCGCTGTCGGCTACCGCGAGTAGCTTTAGAACATAGTTTTACAAAAATCTTTTATCGAGTTGACCTGGGGTGATGGAGGTTTTTCTAGAAAAGTTGAGTTGGGTGGGAATAACTTTGCCCCATAGTCCGTTGCACAGCATGACAAACATTGAGTCGGACACACTCAAGTTTGCTTGACAGATTTTCTACGGCAATGCAGACTTGAGCGCGTAAGACTTAAGGGCAATTCTTTTACTCTTCTAGAAAGGTGTTCATCATGGGACGCGCTGTTGGTATTGACTTGGGTACGACGAACTCCTGTGTCTCCGTCCTCGAGGGCGGCGAGGCTCAGGTGATTGCGAACGCTGAGGGTTCGCGCACCACTCCGTCGGTGGTTGCATTTGCAAAGAATGGTGAGGTCCTGGTTGGCCAGTCCGCTAAGAACCAGGCTGTCACTAACGTTGATCGCACTATTCGTTCGGTCAAGCGCCACATGGGTACTGACTGGAGCATCGAGATCGATGACAAGAAGTACACTCCGCAGGAGATTTCCGCTCGTACGCTGATGAAGCTGAAGCGCGACGCTGAGTCTTACCTGGGTGACGACGTCACTGATGCGGTTATTACCGTTCCGGCTTACTTCAACGACGCTGAGCGTCAGGCAACCAAGGAAGCAGGTCAGATTGCTGGCCTGAACGTCCTGCGCATTGTCAATGAGCCGACTGCTGCTGCACTTGCTTACGGTCTGGAGAAGTCCGACAAGGAGCAGACCATTCTGGTCTTCGACCTCGGTGGCGGTACCTTCGACGTCTCCCTGCTGGAGATTGGCGACGGTGTTGTTGAGGTTCGCGCAACTGCTGGTGACAACAAGCTCGGTGGCGATGACTGGGATCAGCGCATCGTTGACTGGTTGGTTGAGAAGTTCCAGTCCAGCAACGGCATTGACCTGACCAAGGACAAGATGGCTCTGCAGCGTCTGCGTGAGGCTGCTGAGAAGGCCAAGATTGAGCTGTCCTCCTCGCAGCAGGCATCTATCAACCTGCCGTACATCACCGTTGATGCTGACAAGAACCCGCTGTTCCTGGACGAGACCCTGTCCCGTACTGAGTTCCAGCGCATCACCTCTGATTTGCTTGACCGCACTCGTAAGCCGTTCCAGCAGGTCATTGCTGACGCTGATGTTCCGGTTTCCGACATTGACCACGTCGTGCTGGTCGGTGGTTCCACCCGTATGCCGGCAGTCTCTGAGCTGGTCAAGGAACTGACCGGTGGTCGTGAGCCGAACAAGGGCGTTAACCCGGACGAGGTTGTCGCAGTCGGTGCTGCTCTGCAGGCCGGCGTTCTGCGCGGTGAGGTCAAGGACGTGCTGCTGCTCGACGTCACCCCGCTGTCGCTGGGTATTGAGACCAAGGGCGGTGTCATGACCAAGCTGATCGAGCGCAACACCACAATCCCGACCAAGCGTTCGGAGACCTTCACCACCGCTGAAGATAACCAGCCGAGCGTTCAGATTCAGGTCTTCCAGGGCGAGCGCGAGATGGCTGCTGCCAACAAGCTGCTGGGCTCTTTCGAGCTGGGCGGAATCGCTCCGGCACCGCGTGGTGTTCCTCAGATTGAGGTCACCTTCGACATCGACGCCAACGGCATTGTCCACGTCACCGCTAAGGACAAGGGCACTGGTAAGGAAAACACGATCACCATCCAGGACGGCTCCGGCCTCTCCAAGGAGGAGATCGACCAGATGATCAAGGACGCTGAGAAGCACGCTGACGAGGACAAGAAGCGCCGCGAGGAGCAGGAAGTCCGCAACTCGGCTGAGTCCATGGCTTACCAGACCCGCAAGTTCGCATCGGAGAACGAGGACAAGGTTTCCCAGGACATCCGCGACCGCGTTGAAGAGGCTGCCAAGGAAGTCGACGAGGCTCTGAAGGGCTCCGACATCGAGGCCATCAAGTCCGCCGTCGAGAAGCTGTCCACCGAGAGCCAGGAGATGGGTAAGGCTATCTACGAGGCTCAGGCAGCTGAGGGTGCAACCGCAGCCGAGGGTGCTGAGGCCGCTGACGCTGACGACAACGTCGTTGACGCTGAGGTCGTCGACGAGGACGAGAAGGACAAGTAAGAATGACTGACCAGGATCAGGGAAACCAGCCCACCCCGGAGGAGCCGGCCAACCTGGCCGATCAGGTCAATGAGGTCTTCGAGCAGGCCAAGCTTGACGACGACGTGGAGCCGGCGACCGAAGGTGCCGCCGGCGACACCGCCGCGGAGGAAGCTGCAGACCCAGTTGCAGCCATCCAGCGTGAGTTGGATGAGCGCACGGAGGACCTGCAGCGCCTGTCGGCGGAGTTCGCAAACTACCGTCGTCGAGTTGACCGAGACCGTGAAGCCGAGCGCGTACAGGCGAAGGCAAAGCTGGCTGGAGAACTGCTGGTTTTGGCTGATGACCTCGACCGGGCTGAAGAGCACGGCGACTTGGCAGACGGCACCCCGCTGAAGGCTTTCGCGGATAAATTCCGTGGCGTGCTGACCGCACAGGGTGTTGAGGAATTTGGTGCCGCAGGAGAGGAGTTCAACCCGGACATCCACGAGGCTGTCCAGGATCTCTCCGAAGGGGATGACAAGGTTCTAGCCAATGTGCTGCGCAAGGGCTACCGAATTAATGACCGTGTCATTCGTACGGCGATGGTAATCATCGGCGATCCGCAGTAGCGGAGACACAAGTGACGCAGATTTCTTTGAATTAGTTTTTCTGAAAGGAGGAGATGCACCATGACTCAACGGGAATGGGCAGATAAGGACTATTACGCTGACTTGGGCGTCTCTAAGTCTGCGTCACTCGACGAGATTAAAAAGGCCTACCGCAAGTTAGCCCGGGAGAACCACCCGGATAAGAACCCGGGTAACAAGGCCGCTGAAGATAAGTTCAAGCGAATCTCCGAGGCATACTCGGTGGTCGGTGACGAGGACAAGCGCCGCGAATACGATGAGCTGCGTGCAGCTCTCGCAGGTGGTTTCCGATTCCCCGGTGCCGCAGGTGCCGGCGGAGCCGGTGCTGCCGGTGCACGTGGATTCGACTTCGACGTGTCGGATCTCTTCGGCGGAGGTGCCGGATTCGGTGGCAATGCTGGTGGTGCAGGTGGCCTAGGTGATTTCCTGGGCGGCTTCGTAAACCGCAATGGTGGCGCTGGTGCTGCCGGGCGGCAGAAGGCCCGCCGTGGTGCGGATGTGGAGACAGAGATTACGCTCGATTTCCGCGAGGCTGCCCAAGGTGTCACCATCCCGCTGCAGCTCACCAACCCGTCGCCATGCACGAACTGCAATGGTTCGGGTGCAGCGCCGGGAACCTCACCGGTGACGTGTACCACCTGTCATGGTTCGGGATATGTCAAGGAGCAAAAGGGGGCCTTCGGCTTCTCCAGTCCGTGTGCGGACTGTGGTGGCCAGGGCACTCGTATCGAGAACCCTTGCTCGCAGTGTAACGGCACCGGTGTGACCACCCGCCGTCGTACCATCACCGTTCGCGTCCCCGCTGGTGTGGTGGACGGCCAGAAGGTCCGTCTTGCGGGCCAAGGTGAAGCGGGACTGCGGGGGCGTCCGGCCGGTGATCTCTTTGTCACCGTTCACGTTCGTCCGGATGAAGTCTTCACCCGCAGCGGCAACGACCTTGAGGTCACGGTGCCCGTGAGCTTCGGCGAGCTCGCGCTCGGCGGCACTATTACTGTGCCGACGTTGGGTGACAAGATTCGCGTGCGTGTCCCGGCTGGCACAGCCGATGGCCGAACACTGCGTGTGCGCGGTCGAGGAATCCCGAAGCGCAATGGCACTCCGGGTGACCTGTTGGTAACCGTGCGTGTGAAGGTGCCGACCAATTTGGACGACAATGCCACTTCGGCATTGCGTTCCTACGTCGAAGCGGAACGTGCCAGTGGGTTCAATCCTCGTGAGGGTTGGGCAGGTGCGAAATAATGTCCGACAACACTGAGGTCTATGTCATATCCGTAGCCGCGAATCTCGCGGGCATGCATGCGCAGACGCTGCGTAATTATGACCGACTCGGGTTGGTAACTCCGCAGCGAACCTCCGGCGGAGGTCGGCGCTACACCAAACGCGATGTGGCGCTGCTGCGTGAGATTCAGCGTCTGAGTCAGGAAGACGGCGTCAACCTGGCCGGTATTAAGGCCATCATCGACCTGACTGAGCGGGTGGATTCGCTTGAGCAGGAAAATGCAGAACTGCGAGAGCAGCTCTATCAAGCAAAGGCACAGGCTCGTCGTTCGCGAGGCGAACTGGTTCACGTCCCACGCTCTACGGCAGTGGTGATGTGGGAGCCGCGCACACGACGCCGGCACAAAGACAACCGCGGTGGGGAAAGGTAATCCCACACGGCTGAGTGAACGGACTAACCAGCGTCGCCTGGTTAGTCCGTTTTCTTTTGGCTTGTTAATTTGGGCCGTGGATTCGCAACCGCCGATCTGAGACGCCGGTCAGCTGTCAGTTAGCCACCGGTTGGTCTCGCGGGTGAAAACTTCGTCGTCAAAGTAGTGTTCGATGTGCGGGTTGCCCTGAACGTGCCGATACTTTTGAGGAATATCCTGCACGGGAGTGACCATGAAATCGGTCAAATCTCGCATGGACAGGCCATGCTCACTCAGGTTGAGTGTGTACGCGCCGAAATCCTTATCCGCTGGGTTTTCCCATGAATCCCCAGTTCGGCAGGAATACGAATGGGGTCCATCGGGGACGTCGCCACTGCCACACGGTGGCTATTCTCATTTTCGGGTCGGACTGTGCCGTCCGGCTTGAGTAGTTTCATGTCGTTTGCGCGCTCCAGTCCGGGGCCAACGCCTGGCGGAGCTATGAGCAGCACCCTATCCGCGTAGAGGCCACTACCAAGGGAAGCCTGCGAGACCACCGTCGCCCCATAGCTATAGCCGGCGACAACGTGCCGCTGAGTAGAAGACGTGCCGTGGCTAGTAAGGCCACCGGCGATCGCAGTGTCACCACTATCGACGCCACCGGAACGCTCAATCAAACCAGCTTGCAAGTGCTGCAGGCGCTCAGCGGCAAAATTGTGATACTCGGTGCGTATGGCCTCACGGAGGTCGGGCGGCGCGTCATAGGAAAACAACACCACCGCCACATCCTCCGGATCTTCACCGGCGGCGTGGAAGGTCGCGGCTACGCGCTCGAACTGCCTGCTAGCGTCCTCCGCGCTAGAGCTGGTGCCGGGGACGAGAGTAATCACAGTCGATGCTCGCTCAACGTCACCGAACGCAATCGCAGAATGTCCAGGCGAGGACTCCAATAGTTGTCCAGGAGGCAGCCCCAAAGCCCTGGCGCGAGCGGACATGGTGGCATCTATCTCTGATAGCGGGCTACTCGAATACGCCCCAGCCCATCTGCTCCCAACTTCCAAGTCCCAACCACCGTCAATCTCTTTGTCGCTAGTGGTGCCAGTACCACGACCAGCCTGCGATGGCTGCAATCTACCCGAGCCACTAGCTCCGCTTGCCACCAGTGGTGAAAGAGCTGAGATTGCGCCCGCCGCCTTCTCATCGAGTCGGTTGAGTTCAGCCAAGGCCGACTGAATCCGAAGCTGCGAGGTTGCACGCCATTCGGCCATGGTGAAAGGCCCGGAAGGAATTTTGGGATGAACGAGGCTGCGCGCAATCGTAGACAGCATGCCCTCCGGCGGAGTCACCGCACCAGAAACCAGATTCACCTGAAACCCCAGGTTGGTTGCCTGGTTTACCGCGTCGGTAAGTTCGCGGATGACGTCGTTAAGCATGGCGGCGGTATCGCTGCAGCAGGCGGCGAGACGTTCGAGCGCTACGCTGCTCCGGCGCAGACGCGTGGAGCTGTGGGTGACAGAAGCTTCGGCGGCGCTGCGGTTGTCGCCGGCGAAGTCATCCTCTGAAAGCGCGTTGAGTGCGCCCTGGGAACTGTCGGCGGAATCGGTGAGGGCGCGCGCCCCGGAACGCAGCGCCCGGGCAAGCGTCTCCAGCGAATCCACACGCCACAGCAGCGCTTCGCCTACCGTGACCATGACGGCTTTTCCAAGGCGGCGGACTGGTCATGCTCGTGCGCGAGAGCGCTGACCGCGAGGGCATCGGCAGCCTGCGCAATAACGTCGATGTTTGTGCACGCGGCAAGCAATGATTCCGACCACTTCCCACAAGTAGTGGAGGCAGCGGGGACAATCCGTGAGCCGGGCAGGGCAGAGGTGAGGTCGGCACTTCCCGGGGCAGCTGCGACGATGGTGGAAAGACCATCAATACGAGTGGAGATCTGCTGGTAAGAGCGGCTTAAGGCGGATAGTTGAGCTGGATTGACTGTGATGTGTTCGGCCATGTTTTTGATTCTGCTGGGTGGCGAAAGGCAGCGGAAGACCATCTTCAGCGAACTGTGGATAACTCTGAGCGGAAGCAACGCAGGAAGCCGCGCTGTGGATAACTTCAGGGCGGTCAATCCGGGGTAGTCGGTAGCATTTAGGCATGCGTATTGCATTGGCTCAGTTGGAATTGTCAGCGTCGGTTGAAGAGAATCTGGACGCGGTGAAGGTGACTATCGCGCGGGCAGCACAGGACAACGCCGATTTGGTGGTTTTCCCCGAGGCCACGATGAAGGCGTTCAATTCCGGTCGCCTGGATGTCGTGGCGGAGTCCAGCAGCGATAGGTTCGTAGCGGAGGTCTCGCAGGCCGCTCACGATGCCGGAATCAGCGTGGTGGTCGGCATGTTCCGGCCGGCAGATGAAGTGGAGCGCGACGGTAAGACGATGCACCGCGTCTTCAATTCGCTGCTTCTGGCTTGGCGTGATGAGGACGGCCCCGGTGTCGAGTTCTACGACAAACTCCACCTCTTCGACGCTTTTGGGTTTCGCGAATCGGATACTGTCGCGCCGGGCAACGCGCACGTGGTCTGTGATGTCCCGCTTGCCGACGGATCGTCGGTCGCCCTCGGTCTTGCGACATGCTTTGACATCAGGTTCCCGGAGCAATTCATTCAACTGGCCAACCTGGGCGCAGAGGTCATCGCGCTGCCTGCATCGTGGAATGACGGCCCGGGCAAGGTAAGGCAGTGGCAGACGCTGGTGTCGGCACGCGCACTGGATAGCACTTGTGTGATTGCGGCAGTCGATGCAGCCCGGCCTGGTGGGGCGAAGGCCGCGGGGAAAGATGAGGGGCCGACCGGCGCGGGGCACTCCATGTTGGTCAATGCGGACGGCGGAGTTATTGCCTCGGCGGGCTACGACCCGCAGTTGCTTGTGGCCGATGTGGATATAGCGGAGGTGGAGCGGATTCGTCGCTCGATTCCGGTGCTGGAAATTCGCGATCAGGGCTAGCCGGGAAGCAATGAAGCGGGCCGAGTCGAGGGGGCGAAGATTGCGGGATATTAGCCTATAGTTCTACCGATTCGGGCGAAGTCCTTTATATTTCTTATCATGCTGCTCCACATCCTCTGGGTCATCGGAATTACGGCCGAAGGCGTCACCGGCGCACTAGCGGCCGGTCGAATGCGCATGGATCTCTTTGGAGTTTCAACAATTGCGTGCATGACTGCTATCGGCGGCGGTACCCTGCGCGATGTCATTCTCGGTCACTATCCGTTGGTGTGGGTTGCAAGCCCACAGTATTTGCTGGTTATTGTCGGTGCAGCACTGATCACGGTGCTGTTGGCCGACTTCCTGATGAAGCACTTCCGGGTCGTGTTCTTGGTCGCTGACGCAATCGGTTTGTCGGCGTTTTCCATCATTGGTGCCCGCGTGGCCATGGAAATGGGGCACGGCGTCATCATCGCTATTGTCGGCGCCGTTCTTACCGGTGCGTTTGGAGGTGTGCTCCGCGACCTGATGTGTGACCGCGTCCCGCTGGTGTTTCAAAAGGAGCTCTATGCCTCCATCGCAGTCGTCGCGGCGACGCTTTACTACGTGCTCGACATGGTTGGCCTGCACGAGAACATCAACATCATCTGTGCGGTGCTGTCCGCACTGTTCATTCGACTAGCGGCGCTTTGGCGTGGCTGGTCGCTGCCGGTATTTGACTATCAGGGGCGCGATTAAAACACAGTACCCAGAAAAACTCTCAGCAAAATACTCTAATTAGCTCAGCAGAATCGATAGTTGTTGCTGAAAAGATTGCCGTTATGGATTTTTCTGGATTCCTCTCCGGTATCGGAGACCCCGAAGCTCTACTCCAGGGGTTTGGCCCTTGGGTGCTTGCGGGGCTTGGACTCATCATCTTTATTGAGTCCGGTGTGCTCTTTCCTTTTCTGCCCGGTGACTCGCTGTTGGTCACTGCTGCCGTCTTAAGGTCAGAGCTAGATGTCCACACCTGGCAGGTGCTGGTTATCGGTATTATTGCCGCGGTGCTGGGTGATCAAGTCGGTTACTTCTTAGGCCACTCCTTCGGCCGCAAACTGTTCAGCGACAATGCCAAGGTGCTCCGAACTAATCGGCTGGAAGCGGCCGAGAAGTTCTTTGCCAAGTACGGACCACTGTCGTTGGTGCTGGGGCGATTTGTTCCCATTGTGCGCACCTACGTTCCGCTGGCGGCGGGCACTGCGAATATGCCCTACGGAAAGTTCATCGGCTGGAATGTCACCGGTGCGATTGGCTGGGTCGCCAGTATGGTCGCTGTTGGTGTGCTGCTGGGCAACATTCCGGGAATCACCAGTTCCATCGACAAGATCATGTTGCTGGTCATTGCAATTTCCGTGCTACCGGTTGTCATTGGTGGTGTGAATGCGCGTCGTAAAGCAGCTGTTGCGAAGCGCTCGGTGTAGGACGGTGCTGTCGTAAGGGCAGAGGCGCCGACAGAAAAACTCCCGCACCAAGAAAACCTGGTGCGGGTTAAGTGACAAAAAGTGTGTCTGATTTTC